>JBPCQU010000253.1:0-32447 GCA_050997795.1 Solirubrobacteraceae bacterium
GGGGTGGTCGGGCAGCACGATCGCCGCGCCGAGCACCGCGTCGTCGGATTCGGTGGCCAGCACCGGCCAGATGTTGACGCTCTCGTGTCCGGTCTGGAGCGGGGAGACGAAGCGCCCTCCGGAGATCTGAACCACTATGTGCGTCGAGATCAGCGAGCTGTGAAGCGCCGCCGAACGGTCGAGCCCGCGCTCCACCTCCGCGGTGTTGTGGACGCACGAGCGCACCACCGCGCTCCCGTCCTCGTGGAGCGCCTCCGAACGCAGCGTGAAGCGGCCGCCCGCGAAATCGGCGCTGACCCGCTCGCCGACCGCCACCGGGCCGAGCTCCACCCGCTGCTCGAGCGCCTCGTGGCGCTCGCCGCTGGGCGATAGAAAGCGCAGCGTCGCGCTCAGCGTCGCGCCGGGGCGCGGCTCGGCTACGCCTCGAATGCCTGGCACTTCCGCCAGGCATTCGAGCCGAGCGTGGTCATGCGCGCCTGCGCATTCGGCTGCGTAAGTGGGCGGGTAGACGATCCCGAACGGCGTCGGGGTGGCGTTCTTGGTCGCGCCCGGCGTGTAGGGGTAGAGGGCATAGCCCTCGTAGAGCAGCGAGCTGACGAGCTCCTCAAGCATCGCGCTGCGCCTCCTCGAGCAGCCGGACGTTTCCGAGCAGCTCCTCGACGCACGCGTCGAAGCTCGGCAGTCCCCGGCGGGCGCGATGCTCGTTGAGAGCCTCCAGCGTCCGCTCGTGCAAGCGGATCCAGGAACCGCCGGGGTAGTGCTCGGCGATCATCGCGCGCCAGGCCGAGGCCGGCATCCGGAACTGAGCGGTGCTGCTCCACGACACGGGAACCACCTGGAGCTGGCCGGCTGCCCCGCGATAGAAGACGTTGCCGTTGAAGTGGAAGCTGAGCGGGACCTCGCCGTCGCGCACCGAGTAGAAGTACTTCGCCGAGGCGACCTCCAGGTCGTAGGTGCAGGGAACCTCGAGCGCAAACGTGGTCGAGCCGGCGAAGCCCGGCACGGTCGCCGAGACCCTCGCCCAGGCGAGTCCCGAGGTCGACGGCGCCCAGCTCGCCGGTGGCCCGAACAGCTCCGCCAGCCGCTCCCGCGTCTCGGGGTCATAGCCCCGCTTGGCCGGATCGATCATCACCTGCGCGGTCAGCGCTATCGATTGAATCTCGTGTCCGCTCGGATCGCTGGCGGTCGCCGCGAACAGCATCGTCGGCGTAGCGGCAAAGGCCACGTGGGCCGCGCCGGTGATCGCGAACTCAGGCTCGGGGAGCAGGGCCTGCGACCCCTCGCGCTCGGCCTCGACGCTCACCGCATGACCTCGGAGGCGGGGACGGACCGAGCTCGGATCGCGGCGAAGAACTGCGGCACGGCCTCCTCGATCGCGCTGCCGCCCGAGATCCCTTCCCAGCGCGACTTGATCAGCCCAACGAGCGCGTAGCACTGGTCGATCGGGACGATCGCGTACTGCGCCGGATCGGTCATCCGGTTCACCACCAGCGCCTCGGCATCGGTCTCCAGCTGCGCCAGCTCCGGGTTGCTGCGCACGAGCGCTTCCCAGGCTTCGAGGGTCAGCTCCGACTCGGTCGCGCCCGCGGGGCTAGGGTAGAACGCGACCACGCCGTCGGTGACGGTGCTGCGCATGAAGAACGCGAGTCCGATCGGGATCTGAAACGCCGCCCAGGTCTCCTCGCTGCACTGAAACCGGTCCAGCCAGACCGTCCGCATCCCCGTCGGACGGTACTCGGCGTTACCGGAGTAGAGGGCCCAGCAGGCCTCGCACGTGCACACGATCCGGCGGTCGACCAGGTGCAGCATGTGGCGATGGTCTTCGGGCAGCGTGGTGTTGCAGATGTCACAGCGCTCGACCGCCGGTCGCGGCGGGCCATCGGTTGCCCTGGATGACCCCGCTCCGGCGAGCGCCCGCATCCTGGCCACCGTCTCGGCTCGCCGGCGGGCGGCGACCATCGCGTCGAGATTATTCAAACTGACACCCGGAGGCCGCCGGCCTCGAGCAGCGGCACCGGCTTGAGCTGCAGTGGCTCGCCGCCGGCGGCCCGGCCGGCCCGCGGTAGGTCGAACTCGACTTCGCAGCTCGAGCACCGCAGCAGGCCCCCGTCGAGCCGGCTGTCCCCGAGGGGCTCGCCGCACGCGGCGCACGAGTCCTGGTAGGCCAGCAGCGACCCGTCGACGTCGGCCAGCAGCAGGGGCACGCCCTCGATCTCCACCGCCCGCAAGCCGCCGCCGTCGGGTCGGGCGGACTCGGAAACGGCCGTCCAGCGCGCCGGCGGCCGCTCCTGGGTGGGTCCGGGCCCCGGCCCAGCGTGGACGAGCGGCAGCTCGAGGCTGCCGGCGGCGGCTGGCGCCGGCGAGGGCGGCGGCGAGGGTGCCGCCGTGGCCATTGGCAGAGCGTTGCCGTTGCCCATACCGGGCGGCTCCTCGGTCACGCCCTCGACCACGAGCCCGGCGAGATCCGGGGCGTGCTCGTCGAGCGCCTGCTTGATCGCGAGCTCGAGCGTCGCGCGCGACGCTGCGCAGCCGTTGCAGCTCCCCTGCAGCGCGAGCTTGGCCACCCCGTCCTCGAGAACGATCAGCTCCACGTTGCCGCCGTGGGACTCCATGTACGGGCGGACGGTATCGAGCGCCTCGAGCACGCGATCCTCCAGTGAGACCGGATACAGGTCGTGGATCAGCAGCAGGCTGGCGACCGCCCCGTCTTGAGACAACTCATCCATGATCGTGGCCCCGGCCTCGCGGGACTGCCCGATCACCTCCATGATCCGCTGCAGGCCATCACCGTACATCGCGATCACCGAAGCGACGAGCTCTTGTGCGAGCGTCCGTGCCCGCACATCCTCGAGCTCGTCGACTTTGGCGCTCAGATCCTGGATCCGGTCGAGCAGCTCGCCGGGGTGGGCCTCGGTAGTCACCTGCTCGCCTCCCTGCGCCGGCACCCCGATCTAGCTGAGGCCGGTCGGGGTGTGGACCACCTTGCGCACCTTGCCGGCGCCCGTGTACATGTGCACGCCACAGGGCAGGCACGGGTCGAAGCTGCGCACGGCCCGCATGATGTCCACGCCCTTGAAGTTGTCCGGGCCGTTCTCCTCGAAGATCGGCGTGTTCTGGACCGCGTCCTCGTAGGGGCCGGGGGTCCCATAGACATCGCGCGGGCTGGCGTTCCACGGCGTCGGCGGATAGGGCTGATAGTTGGCGATCTTGCCGTCGCGGATCACCATGTGGTGCGAGAGCACGCCGCGGGCGGCCTCATGGAAGCCACAGCTGACGGCCTCCTCGGGGACCTTGAACTCCTTCCAGCTCTTGGTCCGGCCGGCCCGCACCTCCTTCAGCGCGCGCTCGAGGCAGTGCAGCGCGACTAGCGCCGAATACGCCTGGTGGTAGGAGCGGGCGCGGTCGCGCTCGACTGCGTTTGACTTCTCCGGGACGTGCCACTCGAGCTCCATCTCGGGCATCGAGGCGGACTTCGGCAGCACCATCTGAATCGAGTGCCCGGTCGCCTTGAGGTAGCCGAAGTCGACCAGACCCGCCTTCGCGGTGCACCACTGGCGGGCGAACGGGCCGCCGCCGGTGTCGCAGCAGACGTGGCTGTCGGTGCGCTTGTCGTAGATCCGCGGCGAGACGACCCAGCTGTACTTGTCGGCCCAGTCGCGCGCCTGGGGCTTGGGGAGCGTCTGCTTGTTCCACGGGTGGTTCTTGTCCACCGGGTTGCCGAGCGGGTCGTGGGTGACGAACGTCGGCTCGTTCTCCCAGCTGTCGAAGTAGGAGCTGCCGAGCAGGATCCGGATCATCAGGTTGATCTCGACCAGATCGGTGCTGATCAGCTCGCCATTGATCGCGACGCCCGGGGTGATGTAACGCTTGCGACCCCAGTCGGTCATCGTGCGGTAGTCGTAGTCGACGTAGTCGGGGTCGTCGAAGCAGCCCCAGCTGACCAGGTTGGTCTCCCTGAAGCCGACCATGTCGTAACCCGGCAGCTCGGTCAGGAAGAAGTCGTACAGGTCGTCGTGCATGGGCACGGTGCGCTTGATGTAGTCCATGTAGCGCATCAGCCGCACGTAGTAGTCAGTCAGCGTCTGGTGGGTGATGTCGGCGCTGCAGCCGCCCGGCATGATCGTCGAGGGGTGCGTGTGCCGGCCTCCGAACAGGCAATACATCTCCCGTGTGTAGCGCGCCACCTGGAGGGTCTCCAGGTAGAAGCTCCCGGTGAACGGGTTGAGCGCCCGCATGATGTCGGCGATCGTCCTGTACCCGTGGACGTCCTGGTGGGGCGACGAGGTGTTCTCGGCCTTGGCCAGCAGGCTCGGATTGGTGTCCTTGACCATCTGCTCGCAGAAGTCGACGTTGGCCATGCAGTCGTTGAAGATCGCGTGGTCGAACATGTAGTCGGCTGACTCGGCCAGGTTGAAGGCCAGGTCGCCGAGTGGCGGCGGCTTGACCGAGTAGGCCATGTTCTGGTTCAGGCACGAGCAGGTGCAGTGGTTGTCCCCGCAGATGCCGCAGATCCGGCTGGTGATGAAGTGCGCGTCGCGCGGGTCGATCCCCTTCATGAAGATGTCAAAGCCGCGGAACACCATCGACGTGCTGTAGCACTTGTTCACGCGCTGGTTGGAAAAGTCGATCTCGGTGTGGATCCCGAGGCTCCCGACGATGCGGGTGATCGGGTCCCAGGACATCTCCTTGACGACGACTTTCTTATCAACTGCTGTCTCTGTGGCCATTTAGAACTATCTCCTCAGGTGAATGGTGGTTGGTCCGGTCGGGGTGCTTGCTCCGCTACCAGCGCTTCTGGTAGCCGGTTGACAGCACCGGCCCGGGACGCCGCCACTCGGGCTCTACGTCGTACTTGTTCTTGATGTTCCGCTGGCGGAAGTACTTCAGGATTGGTCCGTAGCTGAAGCGCTCCAGGTCGGCAGCGCGGCTGCCCCACTTGTCGGGGTCCATGAACGGCATGTACTTGTCAGGGAAGCCGGGCATCGTGCAGGCCATGCAGATGCCGCCGACGTTCGGGCAGCCCCCGATGCCGTTGACCCAGCCGCGCACGGGGACGTTGCACTTGACCACCGGCCCCTTGCAGCCGAGCTTGACCAGGCAGCGGTGGTCGGAGCCGTACTCGGTGGCGAAGCTCCCCTCCTCCACGAAGCCCGCCCGGTTGCAGCCTTCACGCACGGTGCGGCCAAACAGCCACTTGGGCCGCAGCTGCTCGTCGAGCTCGGGCGCGGGCGCCATCCCGGCGAGGTGAAAGACGAGGTACATCAGCGTCTCGGTCATGTTGTCGGGCTGCGCGGGGCAACCCGGGATGCAGACGACGGGCAGATTGGCTTTGGAGCGCCACTTCCAGCCCAGGTAGTCCGGCACGCCCATCGCACCGGTGGGGTTGTTCTTCATCGCCGGGATGCCGCCGTAGGTGGCGCAGGTCCCGACCGCGACGACCGCTGCCGCCTTTGGCGACAGGCGGTCGATCCACTCGTTGACCGTGATCGGCTGACCGTTTGAGGGGTTGACCCCGAACCCCGTCCAGTGGCCCTCACCGTTGATCTGCTCGTTGCCGAGCGACCCTTCGATCACGAGGACGAACGGGTCGAGCTTGCCCTGCTCGGCGTCCCACCACGCCTGGGCGTAGTCCTGGCCGGTCTCGAATGCGATCACCTGGTTGTGGATCACGACCCGGGGCATGCCGGGGATGACGCCCTGGATGATGTCCTCGAGGCTGGGATTGGTCGCCGACGTCATCGCCACCGAATCGCCCTCGCACGACAGGCCGACCGTCATCCACAGCACATGCGCGGTGACGCCTTCGGTCGCCGCCTGATTCGGTACGAATTCGGTTGCTGTCGCCATCTGCGTCCTCTCCTCGAGTCCGTTTGTCAACAAATCCGCGGCAGCGGATCCCCGACCAGCTGATCCATCACTCGCCTGCCGCCGAAAGCCGTATGCACCAACACCATCCCGGGCGGCTCACGCCGCACTTCGCCGATCGCGGCCGCGCCTTCGCAACCGCCCACCAGTTTCAACGCCGCGAGGGCCGCATCCGCGGCCTCCGGCGCGACGAAGGCCACCATGCGACCCTCGTTCGCCACGTACATCGGATCGATCCCCAAGAGCTCCGCCGCCGCCGCGACGATCGGCGACACGGGCACATCGGCCTCGCGCACGACCACGGCCACACCCGAGGCGCGAGCCAGCTCGTTGAGCACCGAGGCGACGCCGCCGCGCGTCGCGTCGCGCATGCAGTGCAGCTCCGCTCCGGCGGACTCGAGCAGCGCATCGGCGGCCGGCCACAGCGAGCACGTGTCGGACTCGAGCTCCGCGTCGAGGTCGAACTGGTCGCGCGCCAGCATGATCGCGGTGCCGTGCTCGCCGATCGGTCCGGAGACCAGGACCTGATCCCCGGGCCGGATCCCGTCAGTGGCGAGCTGCGCCCGCGGATCGACCGCGCCCACGCCGGTCGTGGTCAAATACATCCCGTCCGCGGCGCCGCGCTCGACCACCTTCGTGTCGCCGCCGACGATCTCCACCCCCGCCTCGGCCGCCGCCGTCGCGATCGCTGCCACTTCTTGGCGCAGCACGTTCGAGTCCAGACCCTCCTCGAGGATCATCGACACGGTCATCGCGAGCGGCTTGGCGCCCGCCATCGCGAGGTCGTTGACCGTCCCGTTGACGGCGAGCTCGCCGATCGAGCCCCCCGGGAAGCGCAGCGGCTTGACCACGAAGCTGTCTGAGGTCATCGCCAGCGCGACGCCCTGGACCTGGACCGCGCCGGCGTCGGCCAGGGCCGCCAGCGAGCCGCCCGGAGCTTCGCCGCCGGTGAACGCAGGCACCAGCAGTCCCTCGATCAAGGTCTGTGTCGCCTTGCCACCGGCCCCGTGGGCGAGCGTGATCTGCTTGTCGCGAAAGCGCGCGCGCTTCGCACGCGCGGTCTCGATGATCTCGAGCACCCTCTGCTCACGGCCGGTTGGAGGCGACTTGGCGGGGCTCATGAGCTCACACCGCTTCGCGCTCGCGGGCGTAGCGCCCGAAGTTGTAATACGCCGCGCAGGCACCTTCGGGGGAGACCATGCAGGTCCCGATCGCGTGCTCGGGGGTGCACGCGGTCCCGAACACCTTGCACTCCCATGGCTTGATTACCCCCTTGAGCACCTCACCGCATTGGCAGGCCTTGGGATCGGCGACGCGCACGCCGGGCACCTCGAAGCGCAACTCGGCGTCGAATTCCTGGTAGGCGTCAGACAGCCGCAGCGCGCTCTGCGAGATGAACCCCAGGCCACGCCACTCGAAGTGGGGGCGCAGCGCGAACACCTCGGCCATCACCTCGAGCGCGCGCAGGTTGCCCTCCTGGGGCACCACCCGCTTGTACTGGTTCTCGACTTCGCAGCGTCCCGTCCGCAGCTGGCGCAGGATCATCTGGATCGACTGCAGGATGTCGAGCGGCTCGAAGCCCGAGATCACGACCGGGCGCTCGTAGTCGGCGGGGATGAACTCGAACGGCCGCGCGCCGACGACCGTACAGACGTGACCCGGGCCGATGAAGCCGTCGAGGCGCAGGTCGGGGGATTCGAGCAGCGCGCGCAACGGCGGCACGATCGTGACGTGGTTGCAGACGCAGGAGAAGTTCTTCATCCCCTCCGCCTTGGCGCGCTTGAGCGTCAGCGCCGTCGACGGCGCCGTGGTCTCGAACCCGATCGCGAAGAACACGACCTCGCGGTCGGGGTTCTCGCGCGCGATCCGCAGCGCGTCGAGCGGTGAGTAGACCATCCGGATGTCGGCGCCCTGGGCTTTGGCGTCGAGCAGCGTGTACTCCGAGCCCGGCACGCGCAGCATGTCGCCGAAGCAGGTGAAGATCACGCCGTCGTTCTTAGCCACGGCGATGCCGTCGTCGACGCGGCCCATCGGGATCACGCACACGGGGCAGCCGGGTCCGTGGACTAGCTCGACGTTCTCAGGCAGCAGATCGTCGATGCCGTACTTGTAGATCGAATGCGTGTGTCCCCCGCAGACTTCCATCACCTTGTAGTGGCGCCCCGGCTCGAGCTCGCCGAGGATCTGGGTCGACAGCGCCTGGCCTAGCTCGGCGTCGCGGAACTCGTCGACGAACTTCACGCCGCGGCTCCCAGATGCGCGATCGCGACGCCGGCGTGGACCAGCACCGCCTCGCCCTCCCGCACGGGCCCCACGAGGTCGATCGCGACCTCGTGCAGCTCACTGGCTTCGTCCCGGCACACGGCTACGAGCTCGTCCGCCCGCAGAACGCGCATCGCGATCCCCTCGTCGCCGCAGGTGATGCAGTGCCCGTCCGCGGCGCGGCACTCGGCGACCGGCGACGCCGCGATCACTCGATCACGCTCGCCTTCCGCTCCTCGAGCTCCTGCTCGTAATCCTGGCCCATCCGCTGCAGCAGCGAGAGCGTCGCGTGCGCCTCCTCCTCGTCGACTTTCGAGAGGGCAAAGCCGACGTGGATCAGGACCCAGTCTCCCGGGCGGGCGTGATCGCCGTCGCTCGCGAGCAGGCTGACGTTGATGTTGCGCCGCACGCCGACGACGTCCACCTTGGCGATCTGGTTGACGTCGTCGACCAACTCGATCACCTGTCCGGGAATTGCCAGGCACATGCTCTTTATCCTGCTCCTCTCCGGCCGAGTCCGCGGATGGTCATCAGCCGCTGATCGCCTGCCAGGTGTCGGTATACCACCGGGAAGAGCGTTGGGCTCTACCGCCGTAACCCGGGTGACGGTAACCATGATTACGCTGGGCCCTGCCGGGTGACGGTTGCCGGGGAGGGGGCGTAGACTCGCCTCAGGCAGGTTGCCCAGTAGGTCCTGAGGACCGCGATCGGAGAGGCTTCGTGGTGGCGTGATGGCGGCTTTGGGAGTGCCGAGCTGAACCCCGACCACAATGGCCGTGTCCACCCGCGCTGGGCGTCCAAGCGCGAGCCTCCGAAGCGCTCGAGCTCGTTTCACTACCTGCTCGATCTCGATGTCGAGCTCGCCGAGGCGCTGGACGTGAGGATGCGCCTCGTCGCGCGCCCGGCCGCGACCGCGTTCACGTTCGACGCGGACGTCGGCGAGGTTGATCTGTCATCGCGCCTGGCGGCGGCGGCGCCGGGGCCGGGGCTGCTGGTGCTGGACGGGGTGCTGGCCGTCAACGTCTGCGTCGGGGATCGGATAGCCGCCGAGCTGCTCGGCCCGGGCGACGTGGTCGAGTGCTCCGGCCCGGAGGAAGAGGAGCTGCTCGCGTGCGTGGTCGATTGGCGGGTTCTGCACCCGACGCGCTTTGCCGTGCTCGACTGCGCGTTCACCGATCGCGTCCGGCCCTGGCCGCAGATAATGCAGGCGCTCTTGCGCCGCGTCGAGCGCCGCGCGCGCAACCTCAACGTGCAGCGGGCGATCGCCTCACAGCCGCGGCTCGAGGTTCGCCTGGCACTGCTGCTGTGGCATCTCGCGGGCCGTTGGGGCCGGGTCGAGCCGGGTGGCGTCCGGCTGCCCCTGCCGCTGACCCACCAGTTGCTGGGTCGGCTGGTCGGCGCCGAGCGGCCGTCGGTCTCGCACGCCCTGGCGCGGCTGGCGCGCTCTGGCCTGGTGACGGGCCACGGCGACGAGTGGCACCTGCACGGCAAGATCGAGGACCAGCTCGCCTGCATGATCGAGCCGTCCGGGGGCCGCGTGCGGGATCTGATCGACGCGGCCGGATCGCGCGGGCAGCGCTGATGGCCAGCGTCGAGTTCGGGCCCGGTTATGCGAGCGCCGAACGCCTGCTCGTCCACGTCGTGTGGCTGACATCCGGGCTGGGCTGCGACGGCGACTCGGTGTCGATGACGAGCGCCACCAACCCGAGCCTCGAGGACCTGTTGCGGGGCGGGCTGCCCGGGATGCCGCGGCTGGCGATCTACAACCCGCTGCTCGCCTACGAGACGGGCGATGAGTTCATGCGCGCGTTCTGGAGCGCCGCGTCGGGGACCCTGGACCCGTTTGTGCTCGTGCTCGAAGGCTCGGTGCCCAACGAGCAGATCAACGGCGAGGGCCATTGGGCCGCGCTCGGGGTCGACCCCGACACGGGCGATCCGATCCCGACCTGCACGTGGATCGACAGGCTCGCGCCGCGTGCCGCCGCCGTGCTGGCGCTCGGGACCTGCGCAGCCTACGGCGGCATCCCGGCGATGCGCGGCAACCCCACGGGCGCGATGGGCCTGCGCGACTACCTCGGTCCAGGATGGGTCTCACGCCGCGGGCTGCCGATCGTCAACCTCCCCGGCTGCCCCGTGCAGCCGGACAACATCACCGAGACGCTGCTGCACCTGGCGCTGCACCTGGCCGGAGTGGAGGAGATGATCGACCTCGACGATCAGGGCCGGCCGAAGTGGCTGTTTGGACGCACCGTCCAGCAGGGCTGCGGGCGGGCCGGGTTCGCCGAGCAGGGGGAGTTCGCCAGCTCGCTGTCCGACACCAGGGGCTGCCTGGTCAAGCTCGGCTGCAAGGGCCCCGTGGTCAAGTGCAACGTGCCGATCCGGGGCTGGACCGGCGGTATCGGCGGCTGCCCCAACGTCGGCGGCATCTGCATGGCGTGCACGATGCCCGGCTTTCCTGACAAGTTCATGCCGTTCATGGAGCCAAGCCCCCTGGGGAAAGTCGCCGCCCGCGGCCGGCAGTTCACCTACGGCCCGGTTCTGGCGCGGCTGCGCGCACGGGCGATCCGGCGCCGGTTCGACGTCGAGCCCCCTTGGCGGCGCCCCGCGGCCGAACTGCAAAGCGGCTACGAGCGACGGTGGTCGGAGGACCCGTAGATCCCGAGGGCTGATGCCGACCCGCGTCGTCTTCCGTTGTGACTTCTGTCCGGCTATGCCCGACCCTCTGACCCAGCTCTCGCTTGAGCGCCAGCTCCGTGAGCTCGCGTTCGGCGAGTACCTCGAGGGGGCGCCCGGTCACTGGCTCGTTTGGCTGGGTGGGGGCCCGCTCGGGCCGCGCCGCTACGCGTGCGCCAAGCACCGGGGAGAGCTGACAGCGTATCTCCGCGAGCACTACGGGACGATTGCGCCCCACCCGTGGAAGCGCCCCCCGTATCCCACCACCCGGCGCTCCGCCGACACCGAGCGCGCGCTTCGCAACGGCGCCCTGTCTGCGATCCCGAAATGGGGGCTCGGGGGGTGACCGGCCAGGATCCGCCGCAGCGACGAGAGGATCCGCTGCAGCGGCCGGTGTACGCCGACGGGGCCTACAAGTCGTTCGGCGAGTTCACGCTCGACGACGTGCGGGCGCGGGCGGCCGAGCTCGCCTCGGCCACCGGCTGGGGCCCGACTGCGCGGGTCGGCGGCGTGGCGCGCGCTTGGACCGAGCTTGCGCGCGCGATGGCCGGCGCTGGCGCGGGACGCGTCTGCGAGCTCGACCGTGACGCGTCTGAGGAGTTCGCGCGCCGGCTGTGGGTGGTCCCGCCCGGCGGCAGCCTGCTCTGAGCGTGATCCCGATCGAGCTCCAGCTCGGCGGCGGGGACCGGCGGGCCGATACCGAAACCCTGCGCGATGTCGCAGCCCAGCTCGCGCAACAGCTCGAGCGAGGCTGAGTCCTCGACCCCTTCGGCCACGACCTGCAGGCCGAGGGCATGCCCGAGCTCGATCGTCGCGCGGACCAGCTCCGCGTCGCGAGATCGCACGCCGCCGGCGAGCGGGGTGATGAAGCGACGGTCGAGCTTCATCTCCCCGACCGCGAGGTCGTCCAGGTAGGCGAGTGAGGTGAATCCGGCGCCGAAGTCGTCAATCGAGACCTGGACGCCGAGCTCGCGCAGCCGGCCGACGGCGTCCCTGGCGCGCTCGAACTCCTCGATGATGCTCGTTTCGGTGATCTCGAGCACGAGTGAGTCCGGCGACAGGCGCTCGCGGGCCAGCAGCGCCCCGACGGTGCCGGGGAACTCCGGGTCGGTCAGGTCGACCGCGGCCACGTTCACCGAGACCCGCAGCTCGCGCCCGGCGGCGCGCCAAGCCGAGCACTCGGCGAGCGCTTGGGCCAGGACCCAACGCGTGAGCTCGTCCATCATCCCCGCTTCCTCGGCGAGCGGCAGGAAAGCCGAGGGCCCGATCAATCCGTGCTCGGGGTGTCGCCACCGAACGAGCGCCTCGACCGTTCTGATCTGGTCATCGCGGAGATCGAGCTGGGGCTGGTAGTAGAGCACCAGCTCGTCAGCGTCGATCGCGGCGCTGAGCTGATCGGCGAGGCGCAGCTTGTTCCCACCCCGGTCGAGCGTCGGCTCGTAGCAAGCAAACGGCGACGATCCCAGCTTGGCCCGGTACATCGCCGTGTCGGCGCACCTCATCAGGCCGGGGCTGTCGCTCGCGTCGCCGGGGGCAAGCGCGATCCCGATGCTGGCGCTGATGTTGGCGCTGACGGCGTCGAGCGTGAACGGCTCGTCGAGGCTCGAGCTGAGGTGAGCCGCGACGGCGATCGCCTCGTCAGCGCCGGCGCCGACCAGCATCGCCGCGAACTCGTCCCCACCGACGCGGGCGAGCAGGTCAGATTGACGCAGGGAGTCCACGAGCCGGGCGCTGACCCGCTTGAGGATCTCGTCACCGACCGCATGACCGAAGGAGTCGTTGACGCGCTTGAACCCGTTGAGGTCGATGAACAAAAACGCGAGCTTCGGCCGCTCGCCGGGCGGCTCGGCGAAGACGGCGTCGAGCGCGTCGAACATGCGGCGGCGGTTGGCGAGTCCCGTCAGATGGTCGGTGATCGATTGCTGCTGGCGGACCTTGGTCTGCGTGCGCAGATGCCTGACCGACAGCCAGGTCCGCAAAACCACCAGCACCAGCGTTGCGGTAGCGAGCCCGGTCGCGACCCGGTTGACGGAGCTCAGCGTGCGCACGAAAAGCACGGTTAAGCCGGCTCCCGCCGCCAGCCCCGGAAGCAGGAAGCTCGGTGGCCTGCGCGGTGCGAGCGGGTCCGCGAGCCCGGGGCGCAGCCACATCGCGATCGACATCAGGAGCGTCGAGATCGGCCACGCGGCCGCGTTGGCGACGGTCCCTAGGTGTGAGGCGCCGAACGAGGACGCCTGGAGCAGGTTCGAGGTGTCGCCGAAGACGTTGACGGTGAATCCGGCGGCGAGCAGCAGCCACGGCGCCCTGCGTCGCCCCGACATGATCGCGGTGCCGCCGACGACCAGGAGCAGCATCAACACGTCGCCGATCGGATAGGCGACGTTGATGGCGACCGCGAGCGTGGACTCGTGGGCGGTGTGCTCGATCGTCCGAAACGCGAACGCCGCGCAAACAGCGCTGGCGCCCAGCCCGGCGACGGCGCCGTCGAGCCAGTTGGGCGAGCTGAGGCGTCGCGTCTCACCGCGGATGAACAGCACCACGGCTACATAGGAGACCGGAAAGAAGGCCAGGTAGAATGCGTCGGCCAACGACGGTGAGGCTGGGGTCACACCGCCGAGCGACTCGATCGTGAGCACGAGGTCGCCGAGGCTCCAGCAGGCGAGACCGAGGCCGAGGACGACCGGAGCCACGGAGCCGGGGCGCCGGCGCAGACCGCCGAGGATGCACAGCGCGCTCGCGGTGAGCTCGAACAGCACCGCTCCCCAATCCTCGATCGCGGTCGACCCTTGTCCGACCGGGCGCGTGGCCAGCAGCACGATGTAGGCGGCCAGCAGCGTCCCCATCAGGGCGTAGATCAGCCAGACACCTCGAGGGCGCTTGCGGAAGCGACCCAAGTGCCGGGCGTGGGCGGCGGCGGAGACCATTGCCCCGAATATCGGCGGGAAGGCGATGGGGCTGAAGCGCAGGCGCGATGCAGCGGACGCCGATGCCCGGGCGCCTCCCACAGCGCCCGGGCACCACGCCCCTGTCGGTGTGGCTAGCGCCCCTGGATCGGAGCCGGTAGCGGGACCTGCGAGACAGCCGGTCCGGGGCTCCTCTCCGGACCGTCTGTCGGTAGCAACAACGCGCGCGGCGGGGAGAACTTGCGCAAACTGGTACTACGCGCGCCGGGTTTGAGCCCTTCGCTGAGCTCTACCCGACGATCCGGAACACGCCCCGCATGAACGGGTGGATCCGGCAGAAGAACGTGTACGTACCCGGTTTCAGCGTCGTGGGCGTGCTCCAGGTCAGCCTGCCCACCGCCGGTGTCCCGAGCCCGAGCTGACCGGAGTCGTAGTTGCCCCGACCGTTGGCGAGCGGGTAGGAGATGCCGGTGTTGAGGCCGCAGGGATTCTGGCACGCGGTCACGGTGTGGAACACCGAGGCCATGTACGCCCGGGTGGGAGCGATCGGATTTCCGGGGAAAAGCGGGCTCGCGTCGTCGTTGACGAACGTCAGCTGCTGGCCTTGGCGGATCGTGGGGATGCAGCGATTCGAGCCGGTGGCGGTGAAGTCGCCCGGGTTGAAGATGAAGCCCGAGATTGTCACCTTGCGCCTGAAGCACGCGGGGAACTTCGCTGGGTTGGCGCCGGTGATCGAATAAGCGCCGCCGTGGTCGTCGTCCTCGGCCAGGTGCCCGTGGGTGACGTGCCCGCGCTGGTCGAGCCTGCGGGTGAACGGGTCGATTCCGCCCTGCTCGTTCCACGCCTCCCAGACGACCATGATCCCCATCGACTCATACCACGACGCTCGTCGCGTGTCGTAGGTGGTGCTGATCCGCAGCACGTCACCGGCCTTTACCTGCGGTCGCCAATCCGGCGCCGTAGCGGTCATCGCCATGTCCCACGAGATCGGGCCGCGCTTGTCCCAGTAGTGGGCGTGGGAGCGGAACAGACGGACCGAGTTCGGCATCGTGCCGGGGATCGCGCCGCCGCTGGCGTGGGCCCCTTGACGGATCAGGTCGAGGTCGTCGTAGAGGCCGCCTGGATGCAGGTGCCCCGCGGTGCCGACCAGGACCCCGGGATGGTCGATCGTGAACTCGTTCAGCGGCGGCCCCCCGCCGTAGGGGTCCTTGGCCATGTCGGGGAAGGTGAACTTGCCGTTCACGCCGCTGTAGCGGTGGACGTCGAACACCGGGTAGATGTGATGTGACATCACGTCCATCCAGATCGGGTGCACCGGGGTGATCCCGGTGGCGGCGGGATCCGTGGCGGGCACGAGGTCGATCGTGTAGTCGATGTAGACCTTTGCCGGCTTGGCGGTCAGGTTGTGGATCATGTAGTTGAGGATCCACAGGTCATTGGCCCCGATCGGGTAGCCGTATCCGCGGGGGAACTCATAGACGGTCTTCTCCTCGCCCGAGGCCATGAACGGGTACAGCCCGGTGTAGCTGTTGCCCTCCCCGGCGCCCGCCGCACCGTCGCTGAGCCAGACGCCGTGGTGCAGATGGATCACGTTGACGAGCGGGACCTTGCCGCAGCACTTCCCGTTTGGGAGCGCATACCGGAGGTTTGGCGCCATACGCACCATGTAGCCGTCCTGATGCGGCTTCGGTACGTGGTTGGAGTCGAGCAGGATCAGGTTCGCGCCCGGCGTGATCGAGTACGGGCCGGCGTTGAAGCGCAGGTGCTCCATTCCCGGGTACGAGGCGCTATAGGCGAGCGCGGGGGCCGCGCAGCACGCGAGCGCGCCACACGCGGCCACGATCCCGAGCCAGATGCGCTTCATCGCCTGCCTCTCCTCCTCCGGACGCCTTAGCCAGGCATTCAAGCAGTTGCGAGGTCGCGGGGCTGCGCGGCCGCGCGCTACCAGGCTTGGGTGCCGCCGCAGTGCGGACAGCCGACCGACGTCGAGACCTGCGCCTCGAACACGAAGCCGCAGCCGCAACTGTAGACGGCGTGGTCTTGCGGCGCGGCGGCTTCGCGCCTGCGCTTGGCGGCCGTGCTGCGCTGAGCTGACGTAGTTCGTGCCGGGTCGGAGATGCCGGGGGCGTCTCCGCGCCCTGCTACTCGCGCCCGTCGTCCTTCGCGGTGGCGCCCGATCCTGCCGGCGCCGAGTTTGGATTTCGCGATCACTGTCATAAGGACTAACGGCTTCGCCGGGCAATGGTTTCGCGACCGGGCCATAGATTCCTCGCTACTAACACGACGCTAATCCGGCGCGCGCGGGTGGCGGTGTGGGACAATCGGCGACGGCATGGACCCCAGCCGCAAGCGCGCCATCCGCCTCACGATCGCCCTGACCGTGGCCCTGTTGCTGGCCACGGCGCTCGTGTACACGAGCTTCACGGCCGGTCACGACGAGCTCACGGCTTCGCAGCTGCTCAAGCGCGCCCAGCCCGGGCAGTCCTACGTGCTGGCGGGCACGGTGCTCGACGGGTCGGTGCGCCACCACGGCTCGGTGCTCCTGTTCCGCGTTCGTGACCCGAAGCTCGAGCTGTCGGTCCCGGTCCGCTACACGGGACCGATCCCCGACCCGTTCGCGCCCGGGCGCGCGGTGCTGGTGACCGTCCACGACGGCGGCAACTCCGGGTTCGTCGGTCAGCCGAACTCGCTGACGACCAAGTGCCCGTCCAAGTACCAGGCTGCGTCGGCCTCATATTGATGAGGGGCCTGAGCTAGTGGCCGCCCCCGCAAATACGATCGCATTCGAGCGGCCCCCAGCGGCGCCGGGCGGCGTCCTCGGACCTCGATGTGGCTGGGCCACACCTTCGGTCCTGCGTCCTTGCCCAGCATCCGCCGGTGACCACTCTCGGTGCGACCGCACTTACGGGGACGGCCACTAATGGCCGTAGTCGGGCGGTTGCTGCTGATCCTCGGCCTCGCGAGCTGCCTCTACGGCTTCGGCGCGTCGGTCTACGGCGCCCGGCGCGGCGGCCGCGCCTGGGTGGACTCGGGCCGGCGAGCGATGTACGTGCTCGCCGGGATGACGGCGATCGCGTTCGTGATCCTCGACGCGGCGTTCCTGCGCTCGGACTTCTCCTACAGCATCGTCGCCAGCGGGTCGAGCACCACGACGCCGACCCTTTACCGGGCGGCCGCGATCTGGTCCACCCAGCAGGGATCGCTGCTCTTGTGGGTGCTGCTGCTCTCAGGCTGGTCGAGCCTGGCGCTGTTCCTCACCCGCCGTCGGGTGCGGGAGATCGCGCCCTACGCGCAGGCGGTGCTGTTCACGCTGTGCGCGTTCTTCACCGGCCTCGTTGTCCTGTTCGCAAACCCCTTCGCCACGACCGCAAATCCGCCCACCGAGGGGGCGGGGCTCGACCCGCTGCTGCGCCACACGACGATGATGGTTCACCCACCGATGCTGTACTCGGGCTACACGCTGCTGATGGTCCCGTTCGCCTTTGCGGTCGGAGCACTGATCAGCGGCCGGCTCAGCACCGAGTGGATCCAGGTGACGCGCCGCTTCGCGCTCGGCGCCTGGCTGTGCCTCGGGATCGGGGTCCTGCTGGGGGCGCGGTGGTCTTACACCGAGCTCGGTTGGGGGGGCTACTGGGCCTGGGATCCGGTTGAGAACGCGGCCCTGATGCCATGGCTGTGTGCCACCGCATTCATCCACTCGATCATGATCCAGGAGAAGCGCGGGATGCTGAAGGTGTGGAACGCCTCGCTGATCCTGCTCACCGGCACGCTGGCGATCGTCGGCGATTTCCTGGTGCGCTCGGGGATCCTCAGCTCGATCCACGCGTTCGTCTCAGACCCGACGCTCAACATCTCGTTCGTGGCGCTGATCTCGGTCATGGTGATCGGATCGATCTCGCTGGTGATTTGGCGCCGCGAGCGGCTCCGGAGCGACGCTCGACTGGACTCTTTGATCTCCCGAGAAGCCGTGTTCCTGTTCCAGAACCTGTTGCTGGTGGCGCTGACCGCGGTGATCTTCTGGCTCACGTTCTTCCCATTGATCTCCGAGGCGATCACCGGCACGGAGATCTCGGTCGGGCCGCCGACGTTCGGCTCGTTCGTGGTCCCGCTGGCGCTGATCATCGTTCTCCTGGCCGGGGTCGGCCCGATCATCGCCTGGCGGAGGGTGACCGTCTCCAAGCTGCGGCGCAGCTTCGCGTTCCCGGTCGCGGCGGTGCTGGTGGCGCTGGTGGCGCTGCTGCTCGTGCCGGGGGTCGACTCGGACCTATTCGCGCTGCTCATGTTCTGCGCCGGAGCGTTCGTGATCGCGGCGGTCGGGCAGGAGTTCGTCCGCGGCGTCCGCGCGCGTCAGGCCATGACCTCCGAGTCGCCTCCGGTCGCGCTGGCCAGGCTGATCCGCCGCAACCGGCGCCGTTACGGCGGCTACATAGTCCACGCGGGGGTCGCGCTGGCGTTGGTCGGCGTCGCGGCCTCGACCTCGTTTCAGCACTCGCGCACGGCGACGATCAAGCCCGGACAGAGCGTGATGGTGGATGGCTACCGGATTCGTTACGTGCGCCCGACGGCCTCGGCGTCGGCGCAGAAGATCTCGTTCGGCGCGATCCTCGCCGTGTTCAGCGGTGCGCACCGCGTGGCTACGCTTCACACCAGCTTCGGGCTGTTCCCGTCCCAGGATCCGACGCTAGGCCCGGTCGGGCGCTTCTTCAACGGCTCTCAGGAGACCCGCGTCGGCCTGCAGGCGGGCCTGACCCACGACATCTGGACGGCGGTCAACCCCAACGTGGACGCGCTGCAGCCTTACATCACCGAAGGCGACGCGAAGCTCGGCAAGGCACTCGACGACGCGCTCAGGCTCCCGCCCGCGCAACAGCCCAAGGCGCTCTCGGAGCTCTACACGCTGCGCGATCTGGCGATTCGCGGCCTCACGCAGCGGTTCGTCACCCACCCTTGGCGGGTCACCTTCCTGCTGATCGTCTCGCCGCTCGTGACCTGGTTGTGGCTGGGGGCGATCGTGGCAGCGCTCGGCGGCCTGATCGCGCTGTGGCCACTGCCGCCGCCGAGCCGTCGCCGGGCCTCAGCCGCCGCCCACAGCGACGCGTCCACCGGCGCGCCGGCGATCAGAGCCCGAGAGCTGGTCTAGGAACGCCTGGTGTCGTACGTGCTCGTGCTCGTGATCCTGGCCGTCGCGGTGTTCGTGATTTCCGCGCCGCTGCGGGCGGCACGCGACCCGCGGGGCAGCGACTCGCGGCTCGGAAAGCTCGCCGAGCTCGAGGCCGCCCGCGAGGCCAAGTACCGCGAGATCCGAGACGCCGAGCTCGATCTGCGGACCGGCAAGCTGTCGCACGAGGACTACGAGGCGGTCGACCGGGGGCTCCGGGGCGAGGCGATCGAGATCATGCACGCGCTCGACGCCGTCCAGGGCGACTGACGGGCGCTACCATCTCGCTCCATGACGGCGATTTTGGACCTCATCCAGGTGATCCTGTGCGTCGGCTTGGTGTTCCTGATCCTGATGCATTCCGGAAAGGACGCCGGACTGTCAGGAGCGTTCGGGGTCGGCACCGGAGCCGGTCCGGTCGGCGGCGGATCGCTCGTCGAGCGCAACCTGAACCGCTGGACGATCGGGTTCGCGGTGCTGTTCGTGATCAACACGATCGTGTTGATCAAGATCTCCTAGCCGTCGTCGCCCCCGAGCCGGTCGACGAGCCGCAGGAGGTCGAGGGGGTGAAACGGCTTGGTGAGGAACAGGTCGGCGCCCGCTAGCTCGGCGAGCCGCTCGATGTTGTCGTCGTGAGCAGCGGTCAGCATCACGATCGTCGCGCCGCTCGTGAGCGGGTCGGCCCGCATCCGGCGGCAGGCGTCGATCCCGTCCATGCCCGGCATGTCCACATCGAGGAACACGATCGCCGGCTGCGTGCGCCGGGCGAGCTCGAGCGCCTGCACCCCGTCGACCGCCTCCTGGAGCGCGAACTCCGAGACGTCTTGCAGCGTCGTGGCGACGAGCTTGCGGACCAGCGTGTCGTCGTCGACGACGAGCAGGCCGCGGCTCACTTGGTCATCGCCCCGATGCTCTGAAGCGTCCCGTCGTCGATCGAGTCAAACGCCTTTACGACCCGCGGGTCGAAATGGCTGCCCGAGCCCGCCAGGATCATCTCGCGAGCCTCGCGGAGCGTGAACGCCGGGCGGTAGGGGCGGTCCGTGGTCAGGGCGTCGAGCACGTCGGCGACGGCGAACACACGCGCGGCGATCGGGATCTGCTCGCCGATGAGGCCGTCCGGGTAGCCGGTGCCGTCCCAACGCTCGTGGTGGGAGCGGACGACCTTGGCCGCCTCCTCGAGGAACTCGATCCCGCGCATGATCTCGGCTCCTACCGCGGGGTGGCGGGCCATCAGCTCGCGCTCACGGTCGGTGAGGGCGCCCGGCTTGTACAGGATCGAGTCGGGAATCGCGACCTTGCCGATGTCGTGAAGCAGGAACCCGAACTCGATCTCGGGCGCGTCGGGGCGGGGCAGGCCGAGGACGCGCCCGATCTCGATCGCGTATGCGGCCACCCGCGAGGCGTGCTCGGCGGTGTAGGCGTCGCGGGCCTCGACCGCGTTGCAGAGCGCGCGTACCGTGGCCCGGTAGGAGCGCGTCAGCTCGCGCGAGCGGGCACGTTCCTGCTTGAAGGTCTCACGCAGGTCCGCCGCGTAGTGCTCGAGCTGGAGCGCGTTGGCGGCGGCTTCCCGCTCGCGGCGCGCCAGCTCCGCCGTCAGGCGGTCTATCTCCTGCGTAAGCTCAGCCTCGCCTCCGAGCTCCATCTCTGATCCCGCCTTTGTCTTCATGGGAGCGCTCAGGCCTGTTTTCAGTGGCTACCATGCAGCGAGATGAGCCTGGCCCGCGCGTGGTGCAGACACCTTTCGGGCTCCTGGCTCGCGGTCCTGCCCGTGCCGGGGGCGATCCTGACCCGCGGCGTGCTGCTCGCCTGCGCGCTGGTGATCGTCGCGTGCGGGGGCCATGCGGTTGGCGCCTCGGGCGCGACCGGCGCCTCGGCCTCAGGCGCGACCGGCGCCTCGAGCTCCCCGGGCGCCGACTGGCCGACGTTCGACTACAACTCGCAGCGCAGCGGCGTCGGTCCATCGAGTACCGGCATCGCCGCCGGCAACCTGAGCCAGCTGGCGCTCCGCACGGTTCAGATCGGCGGGGTGGCCGATTCCTCGGCGATCGAGCTGCACGCGGTCAAGGTCTCGGGGCGTCGACGCGACCTGATCGCCGTGACGACGACTTACGGCAAGACGATCGCGCTCGACCCCGGGACCGGCGCCAAGCTGTGGGAGTTCGTGCCGCGGGGCGTGAACAGCGCGCCGGGCAATCCCCAGGTGACGACCGCCGCCCCGACCGCCGACCCCGACCGCCGCTACATCTACACCGCCAGCCCGGATGGCGCGATCCACAAGCTGTCGGTGGCCAGCGGACGCCAGGTGTGGTCACGCAGCGTCACCTTTGACGCCCACCACGAGAAGATCGCCTCGGCGCTCAACGTCAGCGGCTCGGACCTGGTGGTGGTGACCGGCGGCTACATCGGTGACGCCCCGCCCTACGACGGCCACGTGGTCACGATCGATCGCGCCAGCGGGCGCATCATCCACGTCTGGAACTCCGAGTGCGCAAACCGTCACCGCCTGATCCGCGCGAGCTCGTGCCCGGTCACCAACACCCAGGGCGACAACGCGATCTGGGGTCGTGCCGGAGCGGTGATCGAGCCGGGGAGCCGCAGGATCCTGGTCGCGACCGGCAACGGTCCGTTCGACGGGTCCACGAGTTGGGGCGACAGCGTGCTCGAGCTGTCCCCGGACGCGAGCCGGCTGCTGCACAATTGGACCCCGCCCGACCAGCTGGCGCTCTCGCGGTCCGACACCGATCTCGGCAGCGCCTCACCGGCGGTGCTGCCCACCTTCCACGGCTTTCACCTCGCCGTCCAGGGCGCCAAGGACGGCAAGCTGCACCTGCTCGACCTCGACCGCCTGAACGGGACCCGCGGCGGCCCCGGAAAGCGGCTCGGGGGCGAGCTGCGGGAGATCGCGAGCCCCGGTGGGGGTCAGGTGCTGACCGCGCCCGCGGTCTGGCGCGCCGGCGGCCGGGTGTTCGTATTCGTCGGCGACTTCTCGGGCAGCGCCGGCTATGAGCTCGTGGGGGGCACCCGCCCAAGGCTGCGGATCGCGTGGCAGAACTCCACCCCCGGGACGAGCCCGGTGGTCGCGGGGGGGCTGCTCTACAGCTACGACGAGATACACGGCCAGCTGGTCGTGCGCCAGCCCCTCAGCGGCGCACTGCTGCGCTCGCTCCCGGCGGCCAGCGGGCACTGGAACAGCCCGATCGTCGCGGGGGGACGGATCATCCTTCCCACCGGGACCTACCTCAGCAACGCCGCCTCGAGCGTGATCGACATCTATCACCTGCCCGGGCGCTGAGCGGCCCGCGGCGTCGATGCAAGTTTCGCTGCAGCGGTCCGCGTAAAGACCCTGCTAACGGGCCACTTGCTAGGTTCGCGGCGTGGCCGCGAGGCGCCCCCGGTAGGCACGGCGAACGTGCGCGCATGCCCGCGGTCACCACGACCATTCCGCATGCCCTTCATTCGCCGCGCCGCCTCCCTCGTCCTGCTCGCCGCCGCCGGCTGGGGCGCGCTCGCCGCCTCCAGCACGGCCGACTTGACCAGTCGCTATCAGGCCGGACAGCAGCGCTCCTCCCGGCTGAAGTCCGAGATCAACGCTCAAACAAACCGGATCCAGGGCTTCGAGGGCACGATCGGCTCGCTCGAGGGGCGCTTGACCGCGATCGAGCGCAGCGTGGCGACCCAGGAGCGGCTGCTGGGGTTGGTCAGTGACCAGCTCGACGCTGCCCGGCTGCGGCTCGTCCGGCTGCGCGCCGAGTACGCGCATGACCTCGTCGCCCTCGCAGCCCAGCTGCGCGCCGACTACGAGACGCCGCCGCCCAGCGTGATCGGCGTCGTGGTCGACTCGCGCGGCTTTGACCAGCTCCTCAACGGCATCAGTGACCTGACCACGATCGAGCGCCGCAACACGCGGATCGCCGAGGGCGTGCGCGCGGCGCGGGCCGCTGTGCAGGCGCAGGCGCGCCGTCTCGCGCAGGTCCAGGCGCGGCGGCGTCGCGCGACCGCCGCGGTGATCGTCGAGCGAGACACCGTCGCCCAGCTCAAGCTCTCGATCGTCGCTCGTGAGCTGCGCGTGGTGCACGCCCGCAGCCGCGACACGAGCCGCCTGCAGGCTTTGCAGCGTGCGCTGGTCCGCGAGGCGCAGATCCTCGACCAGCGCGCCGCCCAGGCGCAGAGGCTCTCCTTGGGCGGAGCTGTCGCGCCGCCGGGCGGATGCGCGAACGCGCCGTTTGTGGCGCACGGCGGCGAGTATGGCTTCTTTCCCGCGCCGGGTACCAACTACGCGGTCAACGAAGAGCCGATCATCGCCGCCCGCCTGGACCAGCTCGGAAAGGCGCTCCAGCTACACCTAATCGGCGTCTCGGGCTACCGCTCGCCGCAGCACTCCGTCGAGGTCGGCGGCTTCGCCGACGACCCCCATACCCGGGGCATGGCCTCTGACACGCCGGGCGTAGAGGGCGTGCCCGAGTCGACGCTTCAGGAGTTCTGCCTCACGCGCCCGTTCGGGGGCGCCCGCGAGGCCGATCACATCCAGGAGCTCTAGCATCCGGGGCCCGGTGCAGGCGAGCGGCTCACGGAGCTTCCGGCGACGCGGAGCTTCCGGCGACGGGTTCATGGGGGCGAAGGCAGTAGGCTCGGCCGGGCTGGGGTGGCCGCCAGGCGGATGAAATAGAACAAGCGACGCCGCTTGCCGGCGTCTGACGAATCGCTTGACGCCTGCTACAGGCCGGAGCGGACCTCTCGCGCCGCGCGCTCGCCGGAGCGCACCGCGCCGTCCATGTAGCCGTTGAACACCTCGGCCGTCTCGGTTCCGGCCCAGTGGATCCTCCCGACCGGTGCCCGCAGAGCGCTGCCGAAATCGCTCCATACGCCGGGCGGCATGTAGCCGGCGTAGCAGCCGCGCGTCCAAACCTCTTCTGACCAGTTCTGCTCGATCAGCGCCCGCGGGCGCGCCGCAGCGGCGCCGAACAGGCGCTCGAAGCTACCCAGCACGGCGCGGCGCCGTGCCCGCTCACCGAGAGCTCCCAGCCTGCGGGCGTCCTCGCCGACGACGAATCCGAGCAGCACGCCCGGCCGGCCGCTGGGTGGCGAGTTGTCGTAGGTGAAGTGGACCGGGGAGCGGTCGCTGTTGCTGTAGCCGTTCAGGCCCGCCTCGCGCCAGAACGGCTTCGGGTAGACGGCCTCGAACTTGATCACCGAGCCCTGCGGGATGCGCTGGGTCAGCTGGTCACGCAGCGCCGGGAGCCCGGGCTCGTAGTCGATCCGCCCCGCCAGCGTCGGGGCGAGCGCGACGATCACGCGCTGCGCGCGCCACGTTCCGGCGTCGTTGTCTATGACCACGCTGCCCCGAGACTGGGAGAGGCGACGCACCGGCGCCTCGAGCACGACGCGCTTTCCCAGCCGGGCCGCCATCCGGATCGAGACGAGCTGCGACCCTCCCACGAAGCGCGAGTCCTGGGCGCCGCCGGCGGTGGATGCCAAATTGATGATCCCGCCCCCCGAGTGCAGGTAGAAGAGCGCATGCAGCAGCGACAGGTCCCGCGGCTCGGCCGCGAAGATGGCCCTGGTGGCCAAGTCGAGCAGGAACCGGGCACCCTGGGTGCTGGAGTTGGCGAGCTTGAACGTCTCGAGCGTCTGGCCGTCGAGCTCGGCGCCGTTGGCCGCCGTCCACGGACGGTCGAGCGGGATGGTCGACTCGAGGCTCACGATCTTCCCCAGCAGGCTTGCGAAATCGCTCGCGTCGGCTTGGGGCAGCGGCGGGATCAGCCCGGTGAAGTGGCTCACCTGGCCCGCGTAATCGAGCACCTGGGCGCCCTTGGCGTAGGTCTTGAAGGTCTTGATGCCGAGTGACCGGGCCCGCGCCATGATCCGGTTCTGCCCGGGACCGAGCCACTGCCCGCCGACCTCGACCACCTCGCCTCCGCCGAGGTGATGGTTGAGCGTGCGGCCCCCGACGCGGTTCCGCGCTTCCAGCACGACGACCGAATGGCCCGCCTTGTCGAGGTCGCTGGCGGCGCTCAGCCCGGCGAGCCCGGCGCCGATCACCACCACGTCGGCGAGCTTGGCGCCACCATGCTGCTTGGCGTGCGCGGCTGCGCTGCCGGCGTCGCTGAGCATCGCGGCGGCGGTCGCGCCGGCCGCCCCCATCAGCGCCTCGCGCCGCGAGAGGTCGGTCAACGCCCGGCCTCCACGCAGCCGCGACGCGTCCGGTCGGTCGGGAACGGCAGATCGGCGATCACCGCCGTCTGGACGTAGCGGTATCCGCCGGCACCGGTCGCGAGCGCGGCGCCGGCTCGGCGCAGCGCGGCGCGGGAGCCGTCGGGGACGACCCACGGCGCGAGCGCGAGGAACTGCGACTTTCCTCCGGCGTACGCGCGGTAGGCGGGGAGGTCCTGGCCGGCGACGAAGGATTGGTTTCCGACGTAGTGACAGCCCCCGCCGCGGCGCCCGCGCTGCAAGATCGCGCTCTGGCCGTCGAACGGGGTGTCTGAGAGGTTGCCGACCATAAACGGGTTGACAGCGTATGCGAAGTGGACGCTCGGATCGCTGACCGCGCGGTAGGCCGATCCCATCCACGAGAGCGGCTGCCACATCTCTTGTCCGTCGGCGCCGCTCCACTGGCCGTCATTCGCGTCGGCCTGGATCAGCACGTTCGCGCCGAGGCGATCGAGGCAGCGCACGTAGGACTTGGTCACGTCGTCGCACGCGTGGACCCGGCTCACGCGGCCGTACTGAAACGCCGGCAGGCTGGTCGCGAGCCCCAGCCGCGCCCTGGTCCCGGGGATCGGGACAGGACGCAGGTTGGCGCGCGCGGCGGCGCCCGCCCTCGGTCCGCTCGCGAATCCGAGCGCCTGCTCGAACCCGGTCAACGGGACCTTGTAGTTGTCGGCGAGCAGGTTCTGAAGCGGCGGCGGACCGCCCGCGTGCACGACCCGGGGACCCCATACGAACGTCTGGTCATAGGCCACGCCCTGGGTGGGGGCGTAGACGGAGTGGGTCGAGCGCGCGCCCGGATCGGCCAGCGCGCTCACGGCGCCCGGGCTCCGCGTGAGACGAAACGGCGCCTGCGTGTTGGATGCGATCACGTACACGCCGAAGCGGCGCGCCTCGGTGGCCATCGTGGTCATGAACACCCGGACGAACTCGTCGGTCGCGGCGACGAAGCTCCGCCCGAGCTGGGGTTGGAGGTCCGCGAAGCGAGGCTCGAGGTAGGAGAGCGCGCGCCCGTAGCCGCCGTCGATCGCGCTCAGCGTGGCCAGCGTCGCGCACGGGGACTGCTGGCCCTGGCACGAAGGTACGCCGTTGCGCAGCAGGGCTCTGGCCGCCGCGCCGCGCGGACCGATCGCGATCGTCTCCAGGCCGATGTCCTCGTCGAACACCACCAGGTTCGGGCGGCCGCGGGCGAGGTGGGGGAGGACTTCGGTGCGGATAGCGCAATCCACCGCACGCGCGTAGTCGGCCGCGGTCCGCATCTGCGCGGGCTGCTGCTCGAACTGCATCGCGAACACCCGCAGCGCGTGGGGCCGCGGGTCGGCCGCGAGCGCCGGCCGGCCCCAGCCCGCGCATCCGGACGCCCGCGCGCCCGCGGCCGAGCCGGCGCTTGCCAGCAGCGCTACCGCCAGTGCGGGCGTCGCCAGCGCCAGCAGCCCGCGGGCCCTGATCGCTCTCCTCGTCACGGCGCCGGAGCCTACTGGCAATCGCACCCGGTAGGCTCGGCGCTGGCCGGAGCTCAGGCACGCTCACAGAGAGGGAACACACATGACAGCCAGTGGCGGTATGACGCGGCGCCAAGCGCTCCGCGACCTTGCAATCGCCGGCGCCGGCGCGGCGGGGCTCGGCGGGGCTGCCGACGAGCTCGTCTCACGCGCTCTCGCGGCGAGCCCGAGGCACGGCGCGCTCGCCGACATCGAGCACGTGGTGATCCTGATCCAGGAGAACCGCTCCTTCGACCACTACTTCGGCTCCTACTCAGGCATCAACGGCTTCGGCGATCGCCGGGACCGCGGCGTCTTCTACCAGCGTGGGACCGACGGGAAAACGCTGACCCCGTTCCACCTGAACACCAACTGCATCGCCGACATCACCCACAACTGGGGGCCCCAGCACCAGTCCTGGAGCGGCGGGCGGATGAACGGCTTCCTCGCTGCGCACCAGGCCGCGGACGGGGCGGCGGCGGCCGAGACGATGGGTTACTACACCGGCGCCGACCTTCCCTTCTACTACGCGCTGGCCGACAAGTTCACGCTCTGCGACGGCTACCACTGCTCGGTGATCGGACCGACGGACCCCAACCGGCTGATGTCGATGTCGGCCTGGCTGGATCCGGCGGGGACGCACGGCGGCCCGCTGTTGGAGACACTCGTCGGGACGCGCTCGACCTATGCCGGCCGCTTCACCTGGCCCACGATGCCCGAGAGCCTGGAGGCCCGCGGCGTCAGCTGGAAGGTGTACACCGACCCGAACGGCGGCGTATTCGACAACGTGCTGCCGTATTTCGAGGCCTACGGCAAGGGGTCAAAGCTCCATGACCGCGGCATCGCCCCGACCTACGACGACTTCCTCTCCGACCTGCAACGCAACCGCCTGCCCGAAGTGTCGTGGCTGCTGCTCGGGCTCGAGGAGACAGAGCACCCAGGGTTCTCGAGCCCCCACGCGGGCGAGCTCGGCGCGCGCGCGGTGGTGGAGTCGCTCGTCTCGCATCCCGACATCTGGCGCAAGACGGCGTTGTTCATCACCTGGGACGAGAACGGCGGTTTCTTCGACCACGTCGTCCCGCCCACGCCGCCGCACGGCACCAGCGGCGAATTTCTCACGGTGAGCCAGCTGCCCTCGGCGGCGGGCGGGATCCGCGGTCCGATCGGGCTGGGGTTCCGCGTCCCGATGCTCGTCGTGTCGCCGTTCTCGCGGGGCGGGCTGGTCAGCTCCGACGTGTTCGATCACACTTCGACGCTTCGCTTCCTCGAGACCCGCTTCCGGGCACGCGTGCCCAACCTCAGTCCGTGGCGGCGCAGGGTGACCGGAGACCTGACGAGCGCGTTCAACTTCGCCGCGAAGCCCAACGCGTCGCGCCCGGCGCTGCCGAAACCGGGCGGCTCGGCCACGTGCGCGGCGTATCCGCCGGTCCCCGCGGGGTCTCAGCCGTTTCCCCGGCAGGCGAAGGGCAAGCGGCGGCGCCCCAGCGGGATCATCAAGCCGCGCGCGCACGGCCGGGGCTAGGGCCGGTTGCGAGCGCGCTGATCGCCCTCTTGTCCGACCGAACGCAGGTCGCGATCGTGGGTGCGGGCCCGGCGGGCCTGCTGCTCGGCCGGCTGCTCCGCCGCTACGGGATCGAGGCGGTGCTGCTTGAAGCGCGCAGCCGCGAGCACGTCGAGTCCCGCATCCGCGCGGGGGTGCTCGAGCAGGGCAGCACCGAGGTCCTGCGTGAAGCCGGCGTGGGGGAGCGGATGGACCGCGAGGGCCTCGTACACGGCGGCATCTACCTGCGCTTCGGCGGGAACTCGCATCACATCCCGATGCGCGAGCTGACCGGCGGCCGGGCCGTGACCATCTACGGCCAGACGGAGGTCGTCAAGGACCTGGTCGCCGCTACGCTCGACGAAGGGGCGCCGCTGCTGTTCGAGTGCAGCGATGCGCAGGTCGAGGGCCTCGAGCGCGATGAGCCGCTGGTGCGCTATGTCCACGCCGGGGAGGGGCACGAGCTGCACGCGTCGTTCGTCGCCGGCTGTGACGGCTTCCACGGCGTCTGCCGGACCGCGGTCCCGAGCGGCGCGTTGAGCGTCTGGGAGCGCGAGTATCCCTTCGCCTGGCTCGGGATCCTCGCCGACGTGCCCCCCTCGACCGACGAGCTGATCTACGCCCGGCACGAGCGCGGGTTCGCCCTGCACAGCATGCGCTCGCCGCAGCTCAGCCGGCTCTACGTGCAGGTGAACCCCGACGACGAGCTCGAGCGCTGGCCCGATAGGCGGATCTGGGATGAGCTGCACGTGCGGCTGGCGAGCGAGGGGTGGGAGCTGACCGAGGGGGAGGTGCTCGAGAAGTCGATCACCCCGATGCGGAGCTTCGTGGCCGAGCCGATGCGCCACGGCTCGCTGTTCCTCGCCGGCGACGCGGCGCACATCGTGCCGCCGACCGGGGCCAAGGGCCTGAACCTCGCGATCGCCGACGTGACCGTGCTCGCGGCGGTGCTGGTGGATTACTTCGCCTCGGGCTCGCAGGCCGGACTCCAGGAGTACTCCGACCGGTGCCTGGCGCGCGTGTGGCGGGCCCAGCACTTCTCGTGGTGGATGACGATGATGCTGCACGCCAACCCAGAGGACGACGCCTACGGTCGCCGGCTCCAGCACTCACAGCTCGAGTACGTCTGCCGGTCGCGCGCCGCGGCGACGTCGCTGGCCGAAAACTACGTCGGGCTGCCGATCGAGGCGCGCGCCTCCGAGCCGGCGGCGTGGTATTGATCTAGCGGGTCGAGATGAGCGAGGAGATGACCAACCCCGTGGTGAGCGCCGAACCGGCGCCTGACACGCCCACACACTACATCCGCGAGCCCCCGGACGCCCATCCGCCGCTGGACTACCCGCCCTACAAGTCGACTGCGCTGCGTCATCCCACCCGTCCGCTGGTCTATCTGCCGCACACCGTCACCGAGATCACCGGCCCGCGGCTCGGCGAGGCCCGGTGGCCAGGCGAGCACGACAGCGACCTGCTCGCCCAGCACGAGGGGGACGCGATCGGGGAGCGCATCACGGTCAGCGGACGCGTCTTGGACACCGAGGGCAAGCCGCTACGGGGCACGTTGGTCGAGGTCTGGCAGGCCAATGCCGCCGGGCGCTACCGGCATCGCTCTGACCGCTGGCCCGCCCCGCTTGACCCCAACTTCTCGGGCGCCGGGCGCTGCGTCACCGATGACCAGGGCCGGTATGAGTTCTTGACGATCAAGCCCGGCCCCTACCCGTGGGGGAACCACTTCAACGCTTGGCGCCCGGCCCATATCCACTTTTCGCTACTCGGGCGGGCGTTCGCGCAGCGCCTGGTCACGCAGATGTACTTCCCGGGCGATCCGCTGCACGTCTATGACCCGATCTTCAACTCAGTCGCCGACGAGGCGGCTCGTCAACGGCTGGTCTCGAGCTTCTCGCTCCACGCCACGCGGCCCAATTGGGCAACCGCCTACGAGTTCGACATCGTGTTGCGGGGTCCGGCGGCGACGCCGTTTGCGGAGGCGCATTGATGTTGTCCACGACCCCGTCGCAGACGGTCGGCCCGTACTTTTCGATCGGGGTGCCCTGGCCGGCAGGCCCCAACGCGGTATCGGACGAGACGCCCGGCGCGATCAAGATCACCGGGACGGTTTATGACGGCGTCGGGAAGCCGGTGCCCGACCACCTGATCGAGACCTGGCAGGCCGACCCCGACGGGCGGTTCGCGGATCTACACGGCTACGGTGAGCAGTCGCGGCTCGAGGGTTTTCGGGGCTTCGCGCGCTGCGGCGGTGAGGACGGCGACGGGAGCTTTGAGATCGTGACGGTCAAGCCGGGACCGGTGCCCGCCGCCGACGGGCGGCTGCAGGCGCCCCACATCGACGTGTCGGTGTTCGCCCGGGGGATGCTGAAGCGCTGCGTGACGAGGATCTACTTCGCCGACGAGGCGCCGGCCAACGAGGCCGACCCGGTCCTGTGCCGCGTCCCGGCGGATCGCCTCCAGACGCTGATCGCCCAACCGGCCGCGGCGGGATACCGGTTCGACATCCGGCTCCAGGGCTCTGGCGAGACGGTCTTCTTTGACCTCTGATCTGTTCACCGGCCTCTACGCCCGGGGCTCGGTCGCGGCCGAGCTCACCGGCGAGGCGTGGCTGCAGGCGATGCTCGACGTCGAGGCGGCGCTGGCTCGCGCCTGTGCCGCCGAGCGCCTGATCCCCACCGAGGCGGCCGAGGCGATCGCCGCCGCGTGTGTGGCCGAGCGCTTCGACGCGGGCTCGCTCGCCCGGGATGCCGCCGAACACGCGACACCGGTGCTGCCGCTGGTGGCCGCGCTGCGCGAAGCGGTTGGGGAGCGCCACGCCCGCCACGTCCATCTCGGGTCAACGAGCCAGGACATCCTCGATACGGCGCTGATGCTGCTCGCGCGGCGCGCCCTGAAACCGCTGCTGGCCGATGCCGGCGGCGCCGCGGGTGCTGCCGCGCGGCTGGCCGATCGCCACCGAGCGACGCCGATGATCGGCCGCACGCTGCTGCAACAGGCGCTGCCGGTCACCTTCGGCCTGCGCGCCGCGGGCTGGCTGGCCGGCATCGACGCGGCGAGCGCGCGGCTGGACCAGATCCGGGACTCGGAGCTGGCGGTGCAGATGGGGGGTCCGGTGGGCGCGCGGCCGCCGGCGGTCGCCGCTCGCGTAGCGGCCGGGCTGGAGCTCGCCGAGCCGGTGCTCCCGTGGCCGGCGATCCGGGTCAGGCCAGCGGTGCTCGCGTCGGCGCTGGGCGTGCTCGGCGGCGTCCTCGCGAAGGTCGCGCGCGATGTAACGCTGCTGGCGGCACAGGAGCTGGGCGAAGTAAGCGAGGGCGGCGAGCCCGGCCGCGGCGGCTCGACCGCGATCGCCCACAAGCACAATCCGGTCGCGGCGGTGTCGGTGCTGGCGTGCAGCAAACGCGTGCCCGGCCTGGTCACGACCGTGCTCGCGTGCATGGAGCAGGAGCACGAGCGCGCCGCCGGGGCCTGGCAGGCGGAGTGGGGGGTACAGACCGAGCTGCTCGGACTCGTCGGCTCGGCGGCGGCCTGGTGCCGTGAGCTGCTCGAGGACCTCCAGGTGAATCCCGCGCGGATGCGCGCCAACCTCGATGCGGCGACCGCGGCAGACGACGAGGCCGGCGCCTGCGCGGAGCTGATCGACCGGGCGATCGCCGAGCACCGGCGCCGGATCGCCGACCCGCCAGTGACATAACAGGAGGACGATGAGCGACCCCGCCCACGACGCCGGGATGGCCGTACGCCGGGAAGTGCTCGGCGACGAGCACGTCGACCGCGCTATCGATCGCACGACCGAGTTCACGGCGCCGTTTCAGGACTTCATCACGCGCTCTGCGTGGGGGAGCGTGTGGAGCCGCCCAGGTCTCGATCGGGCGACGCGCAGCGCGATCACGCTCGCGCTGCTGGCCGCGCTCGGGCGCGAGCACGAGCTCGAGATCCACGTCCGCGGCGCCCTGCGCAACGGCCTCAGCGAGGCCGAGATCGGCGAGGTGCTGCTGCACACTGCCGTGTACGCCGGCGCCCCCGCAGCCAACGCCGCGTTTGCGGTCGCCCAGCGGGTGCTCGAGGAAGGTCCTTAAGCAAAACGTCGGGCGGATCCCGGAGGGACCCGCCCGACGGTGAAAGAGGTCGTGCGGCCCCGAGCGCCGTTCGGCGCCCGCAGCCGATCGATTCCCTTTACAGCTTCGTGATGTAGTGCAGGCTGGTGACGTCCTTGAACACCTTCGAACCGCCCTTGGGCTTGTCGAAGGCGCCGCTCGGCGAGATGCCGTACTCAGAGCCGTTGCGAAGCAGCCCGACCACGGACGCGTGGCGAGCTTCGATCGTGACGATCGACAGCGCCGCCTGGAGGTACG
>JBPCQU010000270.1:0-5828 GCA_050997795.1 Solirubrobacteraceae bacterium
CGATCGCCCCGCTCGGCGCGACCAGCGCGACCGTCTCGCAGTCCGACAGGAACGCGTACTCGGCGATTGGCGGGAACGAGCTCGTGCCGAGGTCGGCGGCCGCCTCGCGCTGGCGCACGGGAGCCGAAGGCGCCGGCATCGGCGGCGGTCTACCGTCGGGGTCCTGGCTGGCGGCGTCCTCGCGCACGCGCGCAGTATCTCCGCTGCCGGGTGCAGACCACAACCCTGGGTGGGAGCTTGCTCAGGCGCCGAGCGCCGAGGCCGCGCGCTAGCTCAGGAGCCGAGGCCGCCGAACACGGCGAACGGGCTCCTGGGGAGGTCATCGTAGATCGCGCGCTGGTTGCGCTCCACCGTCACCTGGCTGCCTGCCGGAGCCTCGTTGCCCAGGCGATCGGCCAAGGCCTGCGCGCTGTCCTCGTCGGTGGCGCCGATCAGCAGGTAGCCCCAGCGGTGCAGGTTCGGAATCCCCTCCTGCTCCAGGCGGTGTGACAGCTCTCCGGCCTGCGCCCGGGTCGAGCACCGAACGCGGACCTCGAACTCGGGATACCCCTGCTCGGCCGACTCCTCGCGCTCCTGCACGACTCGCTCCTCGCGCTCGTGCTCTGTCTCGGCCTCGCTGTTCGGCAGCGGTGCGTCCGGATCCTCCCACTGCTCGGCGGTCGGATGCCAATGCGACAGCTGCGGCTCGAGCTTCCAGCCCTGCTCGCCGGCGAGCCGGCGCACGACCTCCTCGGCGCTCTGCGCCTGGCCGCGTGTGCCGGCGTAACAAAACACCTCGGGGCCGTCGACCGACACCACGACGCGGTCATCGAAGCCGCGGTCGAGGTCGTGCTCGAGCTCCTCGGACTCGAGCAGCTCCCCCAGCCGACGTGCGAGCCCGTCGTCGTGAAGGTCGATCCGCAGTCTCCAGTCGTCATTCATCGCCGTGGACTCTAACCCACGCGTCCGTGGACAATCGCTGCCCGCGCGAGCCGTTACGTACAGGCCGATGCTTCAATGAGAGTCGATGGCGGCCACTACGACGCGCGTGCTGGAGAACTACATCGGCGGTCGCTGGACTCCAGCCGCGGCCCCCTCCGGGGAGCTCGATGTGACCAATCCGGCGACCGGCGAGACGATCGCCAAGGTGCCGCTCTCGGGTGCCGCCGATCTCGACGCCGCGGTGTCAGCCGCGCGCGCGGCGCTCCCGCAATGGCGCGCGGTGTCGACGATCGCCCGCGCCCGCAAGCTGTTCGAGCTTCGGCAGCGTCTCGACGCGCGGCGCGAGGACCTGGCCCGCTCGGTGACGATTGAGATGGGCAAGACGATCGGCGACGCCCGGGCTGAGGTGGCCCGGATGATCGAGATGGTGGAGTGCGCATGCGCGATCCCGACGACGATGCAGGGCCGCGTGCTCGAGGACGTCTCGCGGGGGATCGACGCCGAAACGATTAGACAGCCGGTCGGCGTGTGCGCGGCGATCGTTCCGTTCAACTTCCCGGCCATGGTGCCGTTCTGGTTTCTGCCCTTCGCGATCGGATGCGGCAACGCGTTTGTGCTCAAGCCCTCCGAGCAGGTACCCCTGACTCAGCAGATCGCGTTTTCAGAGCTCGATGCGCTCGGTCTTCCGGACGGCGTGGTCAACCTCGTCAACGGCGGCCGGGAGATGGTGGAGGGGATCCTCGATCATCCCGGCATCGACGCCGTCTCGTTCGTCGGATCAGCTCCGGTGGCACGGATCGTTTACGAGCGCGCGGCCAAGGCGGGCAAGCGCGTGCAGGCGCTCGGTGGCGCCAAGAACCACATCGTGGTGATGCCCGACGCCGCGATCGAGGAGACGGTCACCGGGATCATCGGCTCGGCGTTCGGTGCCGCCGGGCAGCGCTGCATGGCGGGCTCGGTCGTGGTGACGGTCGGTGACGCGCACCAGCGGTTGCTGCCGCCGTTGATCGAAGCCACGCGGGCGCTACGCGTCGGCGACGGGATCGACGAGCGCATCGACGTCGGTCCCGTGATTTCGTGCGCTTCCCGTGACCGGATCGGTGACTGGATCGAGCGCGGCGTAAGCGCCGGAGCCGAGCCGGTCGTCGACGGCCGCGGCGAGAGCGGCGCCGAGCGCGGCGACGGATCGTTCGTCGCCCCGACCATCCTCGACGACGTCGAGCCGACAATGGAGATCGCCCAGGAGGAGGTGTTCGGGCCCGTGCTGTGCGTGATCCGCGCCCCGAACCTCGACCAGGCGATCGCGATCGTCAACTCGAGCCGGTTCGGCAACGGAACTTCGATCTTCACCGAGTCTGCCGCCGCGGTGCGTCATTACCGCCACGAGGTGCAGGCCGGGATGATCGGCGTCAACATCGGCGTAGCGGCGCCGGTGTCGTTCTTCCCGTTCTCGGGCTGGAAGGACTCGTTCCTGGGAGACCTGCACGCGCACGGGACGGACGCGGTGGACTTCTTCACCCGCAAGAAGACCGTCACCAGCCGCTACTTCTCCAGCGGCCAGGGCAGCGGCAGCTACTTCGTCGAGAGCTGACCGGGGGCCTGCGAGCATGAGCGCGACGACGCCGGCGCTGTTCGCTGCCGCCGCTGGGGTCGGCTTCGGCCACGCGATCCTCCCCGACCACTGGGTGCCGCTGGCAGTGCTCGGGCGCGCGCGCCGCTACCCGCTCGCCAAAGTAGCCCGTCTCTCGGGGCTGGCGGGGATCGCCCACGTGCTGCTGTCGATCGTTCTCGGGGCCGTGATCATCGTGGTCGGACTGCAGTTCCGCTCGGCCGTCCAGAGCGCGCAGGACACCATCATCGGCTGCCTGCTGATCGCCACCGGGCTCGGGTTCGCCCTGTTCGAGCTGACCGGCCACGGCCACCACCACGACCACGACGGCCACGACCACGCCCATGATCACGCGGACGACGATCGCGCCCACGGCGGCGATTCGCACGATCAGCGCGGGATTCGCGGGCTGGCGGCGGTGATGGTCCCGTTCGGCGCCGCGGCTTCGCCGGACCTCACGATTTTGCCCGTGTTCCTGGCCGCCACGACAGCGGGGGTCGCGACGGCGATCGGATCGGTGGTGATCTTCGGGGCGGTGACGATCGCGACGATCGTGACACTGACGCTCACGGCCGCGAAGGGCGGCTACCAGATACGGGGTCAATGGCTCGAGCGCTGGGGCAACGCGCTGACCGCGATCGTGCTCGTGGTGATCGGCGGGCTCGTGCTCGCCGGCGTGATCTGACTCCGCGCGTCAGCGCGTCGGCGGCGCCAGCTCCAGCCCGAACTTCTCGTGCAGGCCGGACCGCCCCTCGTCGCGCACGTGCACAGCCCGCCCCGTCCGGGCCCGGCTGATCCAGCGCAGCTCGAACATCCGGTCCGCCAGCGCCGCGCCCAGCGAGCCGGCGAGATGGTGACGCTGCTCGCTCCAGTCCACGCAGTAGCGGATCAACGGGCGTTGACGCGCACGGAGCGCCGCGAAATCGATTCCGAACTCCTCCAACTCGTCGACGCCGCGCTCGGTGAGCCGATAGTCGAGGTCGAAGCCCGGCGCGGAGAGCCGGTCCTTTTGCGCGGTCGCGCGGTCAAACGCTCCGTCGCCCCCGCTGAGCAGGCCCCGCTCGAGCATCGCTGACATCAGCCCGGCGCCGAGGACGCCGGCTAGGTGGTCGTAGCAGGTGCGGGCGGCGCGGACGGCGTGAGCCCGCGTGCCCTGGCGCAGCGAGCGAACCGGCGCCGGCGGGGCCACCCGCGCGAGCGCCTCGATCAGCTCGGCGACTTGCGGTCCCGCGAGCGCTCGCCCGTCGCCCAGCGCCAGCAGGATCCGCGCCCGAGCCGGGTCGGCGACCAGGGCTCCGATCTTGGCGATGTCGGCGTCGCCTCGCATCTCGGTCGAGCTTAGCGAGACGACACTTCGCTGGCCGCCGAAATGTCATCGAAGGTCCACTTCCGGGGGTGCGTCATCATGAGGAACGAAATGAGCTCCGGCCGACGAGAATTTGCGGCTTCACATGGCGCCGGCGGCCCGGGCGGGACCGGGAGGCGGTCTCTGCGCGGCGCCGATAAGAAGCCGCCGCCGCTGATGGATCCCAGCCGCCAGCGGGACCCGCACCGGATCCTGACCCTATTCAAGCCCTACCGCGCCCGCCTCACGCTCGTGCTGGCGATGATCGTGTTCAGCTCCGGGCTGAGCATGATCTCGCCGTTCCTGTTGCGGGCGGTGCTCGACAAGGGCATCTTCAGGCACGAGACGACGCTCCTGTCAGAGCTCGTGGCGGGGATGATCGCGATCGCGATCGCGACCGCCGCGTTCAACGTCTGGCAGACCTATTTGTCGAACTCGATCGGCCAGCGCGTGATGCATGATCTCCGCGCCGCCGTCTACCGGCACCTGCAGCGGATGTCGCTGGCGTTCTTCACCAGGACGCGGACCGGCGAGGTCCAATCGCGGATCGCCAACGACATCGGCGGGCTCGACAGCGTCGTCACCACCACCGCGACCACGATCGCCCAGAATTCCACCACTGTGCTCGCGACGCTGGTCGCGATGTGCCTGCTGGACTGGCGCCTGGCCGCGATCTCCTTGATCTTCGTGCCGCTGTTCGTGTGGCTGACGCGCCGCGTGGGCAAGGTGCGCCGCAAGATCACCACCGAGCAACAGAGACGCCTCGCCGATCTCAGTGCGCTGGTCGCCGAGTCGCTGTCGGTGTCGGGGATCATGCTCGGCAAGACGATGGGCCGCGGCGGTGACCTGGCCAACCGCTTCACCGGCGAGTCAAAGGGAATCGCCGACCTCGAGGTGCGCTCGCGGATGGCGGGCCGGTGGGTGATGTCGACGATCCAGATGACGTTCGCGATCCAGCCGGCGATCGTCTACTGGCTCGCCGGCCAGAGCTTTCTCGGCCACTCGATCTCGATCGGAACCGTGGTCGCGTTCACGACGCTGCAGACGCGGCTGCTGTTCCCGATCCAGTCGCTGCTCGGCGTCGGCGCCGACATCGAAGCCTCGATGGCGCTGTTTGACCGCATCTTCGAGTACCTCGACCTGCCCGTCGACATCGTCGAGGCCGAGCACCCCGTCGAGTTGCGCCCCGATGAGGTGCTCGGAGAAGTGCGCCTCGACGGCGTCTCGTTTCGCTACGGCGCGGGCGACCAGGATGCATGGACGCTGCGGGGCATCGACCTCGTGGTTCCGGCCGGGACCCGGACCGCGGTGGTGGGGGAGACCGGGTCGGGCAAGACGACGCTCGGCTACCTGGTCGCGCGGCTGTACGAGCCCCAGGAGGGACGGGTCACGGTCGACGGCGTCGACGTCCGGGACGCCTCACTCGCCTCGCTCGCCGCGACGGTGGGAGTCGTCTCGCAGGAGACCTATCTGTTCCACGCCAGCGTGCGCGAGAACCTCCGCTTCGCGCGCCCGGACGCGACCGACGAGGAAATCGAGGACGCCGCGCGCACGGCGCGCATCCACGAGCTGATCGCCTCGCTCCCCGACGGCTACGAAACGATCGTCGGCGAGCGGGGCTACCGCTTCTCGGGCGGCGAGAAGCAGCGCATGGCGATCGCCCGCACCGTGCTGCGCAACCCGCCCGTACTGGTGCTCGACGAGGCGACCAGCTCGCTCGACACCCAGACCGAGTACGCCGTCCAGGCCGAGCTCGAGCGGCTGGCCGAGGGGCGCACGACGATCACGATCGCCCACCGCCTCTCTACGATCCGCGACGCCGACCAGATCGTCGTGCTCGACAAGGGCTCGATTGCCGAGCGCGGAACCCATGAGGAGCTGCTCGAGCGCCGCGGCGTGTACGCCGCGCTGGTCGCGCGCGACGTCACCGAGGAGCCGGTTGGGGGCTGAGCC
>JBPCQU010000053.1:0-17370 GCA_050997795.1 Solirubrobacteraceae bacterium
CGGGCGATGAAGCTCAGGTTGTGCAGCGTCACGAGCCGCGGGCCCGTCAGCTCGCGGGCCCGCAGCAGGTAGTGCAGGTAGGCGCGCGAGTGCCCGGCGCTGCAGGTCGGGCAGGGGCAGCCGTCCATGATCGGCTCCGCGGCGCGACGCCAACGGGACTTGACGAGGTCGACCCGCCAGCGGGCGCCGGGATCGGGCACCAGCGCGACGCCGTGACGGCCCAGCCGGGTGGGCATCGCGCAGTCGAACGTGTCGATCCCCAGCTCGACACCGGCGATCAGGTCATCCACCTCACCGATCCCGAGCAGGTGGCGTGGACGCCGCGGCGCGAGCCGCTCGAGCTCGCCGGTGCACCACGACACCACCTCGTGCATCTGGTCCTTGTCCTGACCCAGCGAGCCGCCGACCGCGATCCCGGCGCAGCGGCTAGTGGCTACCGTCGCCGCCGACTCCAGCCGGAGGTCGTGCTCCACCCCGCCCTGGACGATCCCGTAGACCGCCTGCTGGCCTGGGCCTTCGCGTTCGTGCCAGGACAGGCAGCGCTGCAGCCAGCGGTGCGTGCGCTCCATCGAGCGCGCCGTGTAGTCGCGGGTGACGTGAAACGGCGTGCACTCGTCGAGCACGAGCGCGATGTCGGAGCCAAGCGCCGCCTGCACCGCCATCGCGGTCTCGGGGCCGAGAAATCGCTCACCGCCGTCTAAGTAGGAGCGAAACCGCACCCCCTCCTCCTCGATCGCGATGATCGACCCGTTCGAGTCCGCGCCGTCGGTTTGAGCTCTCTGCCCCCGGCGGCCCTTGATCTCGTCGGCGACGCCCCCGTGGCCCATCGAGAAGACCTGAAAGCCCCCGGAGTCGGTGATGATCGGCCGCTCCCAGCCCATGAAGCGGTTCAGGCCCCCGAGCTCGGCCACGAGCTCCGGTCCCGGGGCGAGGAGCAGGTGGAAGGTGTTGCCGAGCACCATCTCGTAGCCCAGCGCCTCGACGTCGCGCGGCTCGAGCGTCTTGACGGCGCCGCGCGTCGCGAGCGGCACGAAGGCCGGCGTGCGAACGGCGCCGTGCGCGAGCGCTAGCGTCCCACTGCGGGCGCGAGAGTCCGGACACCGGTTGCGCAGGACGAACATCGGCCAGACGCTACTCATCCCGAGGCCTGGGCTGTGGTCGTAGCCTTGCCGGATGATCCTCCGAGCCAGACTCGCGCTGCTGGCGATCACCGGCACCTTGGCGGGTTGCGGCGCCACGAGCGGGGCGCGCGGGCCGAACGGGAAATCCCTGTTCGCGCAGGACTGCAGCGCCTGTCATTCGCTGTCGGGGCGAGAGTCCCCGCGCCGGCAGGGCGGTGACCTGCTCGGCGCCCGCCTGAGCCCCGGGGTGATGCTCCAGTTCGCACGCGAGATGCCCGTGCGGCGCCCTCTCAGCCGGGCCGAGCTGAAAGCGGTAACTGACTACGTGATCTCGCTGCAGCGGCGCGGCCGCTGAGCGCAAGCCGCTCAGGGCGAGCCCCGGTCAGCCGCGGCTCGGCACCAGCTCGCCCACCCCGGCCACCGTCCCCGCGGGCGTCAGCCCTCCGGCGACGACGATTGCACCGCCGACCGCGACCACTCCGACGTCGGACAGCGCCCGCGGAAGGCGGCCGGCGGGGTGGACGGCCCCCGTGAGCGGGTCGATCCCCCACACGGCGGCGGTCTGGGAGCTCGTGCTGTCTCCGCGCCCGCCGACCAGGTAGACGCTCGAGCCGAGCGTCGCCGCCCCGGCGTGGGTGATCGGCTGCGGAAGCCTGCCGATCCGCCGCACCCCTCCGCTGCCCGGGTCGAAGCTGTAGACGGCGTCGGTGGCGCCGCTCGGCGTCGAGCCGCCGATGATCAGCAGCCGCCCGTCGACGGCGCTGACCGACGAGTAGCGCAGACCGACCGGGAGGTGACCCGCGACCCGCACCGCCGAGCCCGGCCGCCAGGCCAGGATCGTGTCCAGCCAGCTCGTCCCGTCATAGCCGCCGACCACGTACGCGGTACCGCCCAGCTCGGCCACCGCGACGTCTGACTGGGCCCGTGGCAGCGAGCCCGCGGCGCCGACCACCCCCCGAGCCGGGTCGAAGCTCAGGATGTGATCGAGCTCCGAGAGACTCCCTCCGCCGAACACGTACACCTTGCCGCCGAGCGCCGTCGCCTGCGCGTCGTGCTGTGCGGCCGGCAGGGCGGAGCTGCTCAGCAGCCCACGAGGGCTCGCCACCTCGATCCCGGCGCTGGAGGTGTCAGCGGCGTCCAGACCTCCGAGCAACACGAAGCGGCCGTCTGGAAGCACCGCGCTGGCCGGATCGCGGAGCGGCGCCCGCAGCGAGAACAGGGACCGGTAGGACAGCCGGACCGGGCGCGCCAACCCCGGCGCGGGGCGGCCGCTGGCTCCCTTCGCGCCCCCCCGCTTGCTGTGCGCCGAGCGACGGGCCGAGCTGGTTTGAGCGTGACCGCCCGCGCAGCCCGCGAGCGCGAGCACGAGCCCGAGCCAGAGCGATGTGATGATCGAGGAGCGGATGCGCGCGAGCCTAGCCAACGAGGACGGCCCTGGCCCGCCCGGCCCTGCTCCTGTGGAGATTCTCACCGCGCGCTTAGGCGGCTCGCATCGACGCGCGGCAGCGTCTGGGCCGTGCACGTGCGCGCTCTGACTGCAGCGGGCAGCCCGGCGCGCGCGGCGAGACCTCGCGGCGTTTGGGCGTCAGCGACGATTCTCGTGGCGCTCCTGCTCGGAGCGTGCGGGTCGGGCGCCCACCACGCGACCGCGACGACGTCGAGCGCGACCAAGCTCTCGCACACGCCTCCCCCGGCGGTCGCTCGCGACGGTGCGCGCTTGAACATCTACAGCGCCGACGCGGCCGGCGATCTCAGCCCCGTCGTCGCGCGCGACCCGGCGCTCGTGTACGTGCCCAACAGCATGAGCAACACCGTCGACGAGATCAGCCAGACCACGATGAAGATCGTCAGGCACTTCGCGACCGGGGCGCTGCCCCAGCACGTCACACCCTCCTATGACCTCAAGACGTTGTACGTCGACAACGACGTCGGCAATAGCCTGACGCCTATCGACCCGCGGACCGGGCGTCCCGGGCGTCCCGTCGCAGTTGAGGACCCCTACAACCTCTACTTCACCCCCGACGGCCGCTCCGCGATCGTCGTCGCCGAGCGGTTGCAGCGGCTCGATTTCCGCAACCCCAGCACGATGGCGCTCGTGCACTCGCTGCCGGTTCCGGCCTGTCGCGGGGTGGACCACATGGACTTCTCGCCCGGCGGCCGGTACGCGTTTGCCAGCTGCGAGTTCAGCGGCCGGATGATCGAGATCGACGTGTGGAGCCGGCGCGTGATCCGCACGCTCGTCCTCGGCAACGGCCTCTCGAGCCCGCAGGACGTCAAGCTCTCGCCCGACGGGCGCACGCTCTATACCGCCGATCAGCAGAACGGCGGCCTGTGGGAGATCGACCCTTCGAAATTCCGGGTGATCGGCTTCCTGCACACCGGCGCGGGTGCACACGGGCTCTACCCCAGCCGCAACGCACGAGATATGTACGTCTCAAACCGTGCGGCGGGGACGATCTCGGTCGTCAGCTTCGCGAGCCGGCGCGTGATCAAGACCTGGCGGCTCCCGCTTCCCGCCAGCCCCGACATGGGCGGCGTCTCAGCCGACGGCCGCACGCTGTGGCTGAGCGGGCGCTACGACGCCGTCGTGTACGCGATCGACACGTCTACGGGGCACCTGCGCGCGCGGATCAGCGTCGGCTCGGGACCGCACGGGCTGTGCGTCTGGCCCCAGCCCGGGCACTACTCGCTCGGCCACACCGGCATCCTGCGCTGAGCTAACCCGGCCCGGACCGCGCACGCCGCGGCCCGGACCCTTCCACAGCAACTTTTTCCTACTCGGCCTGCGCGCCCTGTTCGGTGGGCTCCGAGCCCTCGATCGTCCGCGGCTCCGAACCGCCGAGCGAGATCGCCACCTTGCGGGGCTTGCGCGGCTCGGGCTTGGGCACACGAACCTCGAGCACGCCGCGATCGAACGACGCCTTGACCTGCTCGGGATCGACGCCCTCGGGGAGCGTCAGCGAACGGCGGAACGCGCCGGAGCTGCGCTCGATCCGGTAGTAGCCCTCCTTACGCCCCTCGTGCTCGGCCTGGCGCTCGCCGGAGACGGTCAGGACGTTGTCCTCGAGCTCGATGTTGACGTCCCCCTCGGCCAGCCCGGGCAGGTCGGCGCGCAGCACCAAATCGCCCTCGGTCTCCACCAAGTCCATCGCCGGGATCCACCGCCGATACGTGCCACCGTTCCCGGTGCCGCTCGCTGGAGCGTCGAAGCAGGTGTTGAAGAGCCGGTTCATCTCGTTCTGGATCGTGCCCAGCTCGCGTGCCGGCTCCCAGTGGATGAGTGCCATGTCGATACCTCGCTTTGAAGTTTTGGAACTTGCCTGCACGCACAGTATGAAATCTAAGTCGGAACCTGTCAAGTATTTGTTTTATGGATTTGGTTTCGTGGTGCCGCGATATCGGAGTTCACGGCTCGATCAGGGAGCGTCCCGACATCGCGCCCGGCTGCTCGATCCCGAGTAGCGCCAGGATCGTCGGGGCGACGTCGGCGAGCACCCCGCCCGACCGCAGTTCGAGCGCCCCGGCGGCTCCCGATACGGTCACGATGACCGGCACCGGATTCAGCGAATGGGCCGTGTTCGGGCTCCCGTCGGGCTCGAGCATGTGGTCGGCGTTCCCGTGGTCGGCCGTGATCAGGCACGCACCGCCGGAGGCGTGCACGGCCTCCACCACCTCCCCGAGGCAGCGGTCCACCGTCTCGACCGCCTCGACAGCGGCCTTGATCACGCCGGTGTGGCCGACCATGTCGGCGTTGGCGAAGTTGATGATCCCGAACTTCGGCGGCTCCGACTGCCATACCTTGCCGAACGCCGCCGCCGCCGCCGGAGCGCTCATCGCCGGCTTGTGGTCGTAGGTCGGGACGTCGCGGGGCGAGGGCACGAGCTCGCGCTGCTCGCCCTCGTAGGGTGCTTCGTCGCCGCCGTTGAAGAAGTACGTGACGTGCGGGTACTTCTCGCTCTCGGCCACGTGCAGCTGGCGCTCGCCGCGGGCGGCGATCACGGCCGGCAGCGTCGTCTCGGGCCGCTGAGCCTCGAACGCGACCGGGTACGGCCAGCCCTCCTCGTACTCGGTCATCGTCGTGTAGCGCTCGATCGGCGCCTCCGCGCCGCGGTCGAGCTCCTCGAGCTCGGGGTCGGCGAGTGCTCGCGTGATCTCGCGCATCCGGTCGGGGCGGAAGTTGAAGGCGAGCACCGAGTCACCCGGACGGATGCAGCCCTCCTCCCCGACCAGGACCGGCTTGATGAACTCGTCGGTCTCGTCGCGGTCGTAGGCGGCGCGCGCGGCCTCCGCGCCGCTCGCCGCGGTGTGCTCGGCGCGGCCGTGAACCAGCAGGTCGTAAGCGAGCTTGACGCGATCCCAACGACCGTCGCGATCCATCGCGTAGTAGCGGCCGACCACCGAGGCCACGCGTCCGGTTCCCGAGTCGCGCATCCCGCGCTCCACCTGCTCGAGAAATCCGGCGCCCGATTCGGGCAGCGTGTCGCGCCCGTCGGTGAACGCGTGCAGGACCAGGTCGGGCACCTCGAGCTCGGCGGCGAGCCCGATCAGCACTTCCAGGTGTCCGAGGCTCGAGTGAACGCCGCCGTCGGAGACCAGCCCGATCAGGTGGACGCGGCCCCCGCGGCCTGCGCGGTCCGAGCGGTCTGAGCGCTCGCCGGTCCCGCCGCCGGTGAACGCCGCCCGCAGCACCTCGTTGTGCGCCAGCTCTCCCCGCTCCACGGCCAGGTCGATACGGGTCAGGTCCTGCATCACGACGGCGCCCGCGCCGAGATTCAGATGGCCGACCTCGGAGTTTCCCATCTGTCCCTCGGGCAGGCCGACGGCGCGGCCCCACGCGGTCAGGGTCGCGGTCGGACACGTCGCCCAGAGCCCGTCGAACACCGGTGTCCGCGCGGTCGCGACCGCGTTTCCGGGGCCCGGCGGCGCGAGGCCCCACCCATCGAGCACGATCAGCGCCGCGCGCTCGACGGGCAGCGAAGCGGGACCGGGCGTCGTTGGCATCGCGGCGCTATTCCGCCGCGGCGACGATCGCCGCGAACGAGTCGGCGTCAAGGCTCGCGCCGCCCACCAGCGCCCCGTCGACATCGGGCAGGGCCAGCAGCTCGGCGGCGTTGTCGGGCTTGACGCTGCCCCCGTACAGAATCCGCGTACGCAGCGCCTGCTCCTGGGAGCGGTCCCCGACCAGGGCGCGGATGAACGCGATCGCCTCTTGCGCCTGCTCGGCGGTCGCCACCTGGCCGGTGCCGATCGCCCAGATCGGCTCATACGCGATCACGACGTCCCCAAGCTGCTCCTGCTCTATCCGCGCCAGGTCCTCCTGGACCTGGTGGCGGAGCTTGCGCTGGGTGTCGCCCTGCTCGCGCTCGTCCTCGGTCTCTCCGACGCACAGCACGACCCGCAGCCCGGCAGCGAGCGCCGCGGGCACCTTGAGCGCCAGCGCCTTGTCGGTCTCGCCGAACAGCCCCCGGCGCTCGGAGTGGCCGAGTACGACTCCGTGGACGCCTATGTCGTTGAGCATCGGTGGCGACACCTCGCCGGTGAACGCGCCCTCGGGCGCCTGGTGCACGTTCTGGGCGTAAACCGCAACGCGCGAGCCTCGGGTGGAGTCGACCATCGCCTGCAGAGCGGTGAACGGCGGGCAGATCGCGACTTCAGTGCGCGGCGCCACCGAGGACACGCGCGGCAGCAGCGCCCCGATCAACCGCTCGGCCTCCTCCACCGTCTTGTGCATCTTCCAGTTGCCGGCGATCAGCGGCGTGCGTTCGGGACTCATCTCAGGACCTCAACCCCGGGGAGCTCTCGGCCCTCGAGCAGCTCGAGCGCGGCGCCCCCCCCGGTCGACAGGTGGGTGACCTCGTCGGCGAGACCGAAGCGCGCAAGCGCGGCCGCCGAGTCGCCCCCTCCCACCACCGTCACGCCGGGGGCGGCCGCGACCGCGCGGGCGACGGCCCGCGTCCCGGCGCTGAACGGCTCGAGCTCGAACGCCCCCATCGGGCCGTTCCAGAACACCGTGCCCGCGGTGAGGATCACCTGCCCGAAAGCGTCAGCGCTGCGCGGGCCGATGTCGAGGCCCATCCGGCCGTCGGGCACTTCGACCCCGTCGAGCGGCTCGGGGGTCGCGTCGGCCCCGAAGTGGTCGGCGAGCACCAGGTCGGTCGGCAGGGCGATCTGAGCGCGCGTGTCCGAGCCGTCGGCGGCGCTGGCGCCATCAGCGGCGATCAGCTGCCTGGCCAGCTCCACGTCCTGCTCCGCGCACAGCGAGTCGCCGACGGCGTGGCCCCGGGCCGCCAGGAACGGAAAGCACATCGCGCCGCCGATCAGGATCGTGTCGGCGAGGCGCTGGAACGACCGCATCACGCCGATCTTGTCGCTGACCTTGGCGCCGCCGAGCACGGCGACGAGCGGCCGCGACGGGTTCTCGAGCAGCCCCGAGAGCGCCTGCACCTCGCGCTCCAGCAGCAGGCCGGCGGCGCGGTCGGCGTACAGCCGCGCGGCCCCCTCGATCGAGGCGTGGGCGCGATGGGCGGCCCCGAAGGCATCGTCTACGTACACGTCGGCCAGCGCGGCGAGGGCGCGGGCGAGCTGCGGGTCGTTGCTCGTCTCGCCCGGCTCAAAGCGGATGTTCTCGAGCAGCAGGAGCTCGCCTGGCGCCAGCCCCTCGGCCAGCGCGGTGACGTCGTCGCCGACGCCAGGCGGCGCGAGCCTCACCTCAGCGCCGATCAGCGTCGACAGGGCTTGCGCGACCGGCCGCAGCGACAGCTCGGGGTCGACGCCCTTCGGACGCCCGAGGTGCGAGACGAGCACCAGCGCAGCCCCCCGGTCGCGGAGGGCGTCGATCGTCGGCCGGGCAGCCCGGATCCGGGTGTCGTCGGTGACCTTGCCGTCCTTTATCGGGACATTGAAGTCGACCCGGACTAGCGCCCGTTTTCCCCGCAGCTCGCCCAAGTCCGCGAGCTTCTTCACAGCAGCCGCTGAACGAGATCCGAGACCCGGTTGGAGTAGCCCCACTCGTTGTCGTACCAGGACACGACCTTGACCATCGTGCCTTCCATCACCGCGGTCAGTTGCGAGTCGACAATCGACGAAGCCGGGTTCTTGATGATGTCGGAGGAGACGATCGGATCCTCGGTGTACGCGAGCAGGCCCTGCAGCGGACCGCTGTCGGCGGCCGCCTTCAGCGCCGCGTTGACCTCCTCGACGGTCGTCTCCCGGCTGCACTCGGCGGTCAGGTCGACGAGGCTTCCGGTCGGTAGCGGTGCTCGTACGGCGAACCCATGCAGCTTGCCGTTGAGCTCGGGGATCACGAGCCCGATCGCCTTGGCGGCGCCAGTCGAGGCCGGGATCAGGTTGATCGCCGCCGCGCGGGCGCGTCGCAGGTCGCGGTGGGGCATGTCCTGTAACCGCTGGTCGGCGGTGTAGGCATGAATCGTGGTCATCAGGCCGTGCTTGATGCCAATCGTGTCGTGGAGCACCTTGGCCACCGGCGCCAGGCAGTTGGTTGTGCACGAGGCGTTGGAGATCACGTGATGTCGGTCGCGGTCGTAGACCTCGTCGAAATTGACCCCGAGCGCCACGGTCGTGTCCGGATTGGTGGCCGGGGCCGAGATGACGACCTTCTTGGCCCCCGCGTCGAGGTGCTTGGCGGCGTTCTCGCGATCGGTGAACAGGCCGGTTGACTCGATCACCACGTCGGCGCCCAGCTCGCCCCACGGGAGCGCAGCCGGGTCGCGCTCGGCGAGCACGCGTATCTCGTTGCCGTCGACCGTCAGACCCGAGTCAGTCGCCTCCACGACTCCCGGAAATCGCCCGTAGGTGGAGTCGTACTTGAGCAGGTGGGCGATCGTGGGCGGGTCGACGAGGTCGTTGACGGCTAGCCACTCGATGTCGGCTCCGCTCTCGTGGGCGGCACGAAACACGTTCCGTCCGATCCTCCCGAAGCCGTTGATCCCGACACGTACCGTCATGCGCACTTCCTCCAATGTCTCGCCTACGCTCGAACTTGAGGCCCGGTCGCGGGCAGCACCAAGCCGGCCCGCGACAGGCTACCTAACGTCGCTCGCGCGGCCGGTGCAGCGGCGTTCACCACTAGCGTCGCGACAGGATCTCTACCCGCAATCGGTCGGGGTCGAGCAGGTAACCGGCGTAGTAGCGGCGGCCGTACTGAGGACGCTGACCCGGGGCTCCGTCATCGCTGCCGCCGCCCGCTAGCCCGGCGGCGTGCGCCGCGTCGACTGCGGCCTTTCCGCTCGCCTGCAGCGCGAGGTGCCCGTATCCGGGCCCCGGGCGCAGCCCGCGAACCACGAACCACACCAGCGGCCCGTTGATCCCGTACGCGACAGCGTGCTCGGAGTCGAACATCCGTCGCGCTCCGAGCGCGTAGAAGACCGCGTCGTAGAAGCGGGTAGAGCGCTCGAGCTCGGAGACCTCGAAGCCGATGTGGTCGATCATGCCGGCCTCGTCACGTCACGGTGCAGCACCTCGATCAGGTACCCGCTCGCCTCCCGGTAACGCTCGGCGAGGTGCTCGGCTACAGCCACCGAGCGGTGGTGACCGCCGGTGCAGCCGATCGCGACGACGAGGTGGGCCTTGCCCTCGGCCAGGTACTGCGGCAGCAGGTAGTCCATCAGCGGGTCCAGGTGCTCGTAGAAGCGATCGAGCTCGCCGCCGGAGTTGATGAACTCGACGACGCTCGAGTCGTTGCCGGTCAGCGGCCGCAGCTCGGGCTCGTAGTGGGGGTTGGGCAAAAAGCGGACGTCGAACATCAGGTCGGCGTCGCGGCTCGGGCCGTACTTGAAGCCGAAGGACTGGAAGGTGACCGCCAGCCGGCCGGGGGTCCGCGTCGGAAGTAGCTCGTCGGCTAGCTTGCGGCGCAGCATCGCCGCGGTCAGTCCGCCGGTGTCGATTACCACGTCGGCTCGCTCGCGCAGCGGCGCGAGCAGCGCTCGCTCGCGGGCGATCCCCTCGGTAACGCTGCCGCGCGCCGCCAGGGGATGCCGGCGGCGGGTCTCCTTGTAGCGCGTCAGGAGGGTCTGCTCGTCGGCCTCGAAGAACAGGACCCGGTGGCGGACGCCGCTGCCGCGCAGGTCATCGAGCATCGCCGCCAGGCCCTCGAAGTAGCTCCCGCCGCGGACGTCGGACACGACGGCGGCGTGGGCGACCTTCGAGCCCGCGTGCATGAACAGTTCGACCAGCGTGCGAATCATCTCCGAGGGGAGGTTGTCGACGCAGAAGTAGCCCTCGTCCTCGAACGCCGCCATGGCCGTCGACTTGCCGGCGCCCGAGAAGCCCGTGATCACAACCAGGTCAGTCAGGGCGGAGGCTTCCATGGTCCTAGTTTGATCGTCGCCGCGGACGGGGCAGCCCGGCACGGGCCGCCGGTGTGCCACCATGGCGCGCGTGTTTGACCGCCGCGCTCGCATCGCCATCGTGGCGGCGCTCGGGCTCCTGCTGTCCGCACCCGCCGGCGCCCGCGCCGATGTGATCCCCGCGACCGTGTCGGACACTCCGACCGGCCAGGCGATGCCCCCGGGGTTCATCGGCACCTCGTTCGAGTACCGAGCGTTGCACCTCTACACCGGACGTGACCCGCGCGCTGTCGATCCAGTGCTCGAAGCGCTGCTCAAGGGGCTCGCGCCGGGCCAATCGCCGGTGATCAGGATCGGCGGTGACAGCACCGACGGGACCTGGTGGCCGATCCGTGGCATGCTGGCACCCGGCGGCATCTATTACCCGTTGACCAAGGGTTGGCTGCGCACCACCCGCGCGCTCGCGACCGACCTGGGCGCGAGAATAATTCTGGGCATCAATCTCGCCGCGGGCCGGCCCGCGATCGCCGCCGCCGAGGGCCGAGCGCTGTTGGAGGGGATCGGCCGTCCTTTGATCCAGGCTTTCGAGATCGGAAACGAGCCGGACCTGTACGGCGTCTTCCCGTGGTACCGCGACCCCCGCGGCCACCTCAACCGCTCTCGCGGACGCCACTACGACCTCAGCGACTACACGAGCGAGTTCACGCGTTGGAGCAAGGCGCTGCCGAGGATCGCGCTGGCGGGCCCGGTGACCTCGGGACCGGCGTGGATGGGGGGCCTGGGCCGTTTCATCTCCTCAGAGCCGAGCCTGAAGCTGGTCACCTACCACCGCTATCCGTTGCGCGCCTGCGTCAAGGACCCCACCTCGTCGAGCTACGCGTCGATCGCAAACCTGCTGGCCAACAGCTCCTCGAGTGGGCTCGCCCAGGGCCTCGCCTCCTACGTCCGCGTCGCGCACGCGCGTGGGCTGCCGTTCCGCCTGACCGAGATCAACTCGGCCTCCTGCCAGGGCGCCCAGGGCGTCTCTGACACGTTCGCGTCCGCGCTGTGGGCGCTCGACACGATGTTCAACATGGCGAGCGTCGGCGTCGACGGGGTCAACTTCCACATGCTGCCCGGCTCCAACTACGAGCTGTTCACGGTCTCGCGCTCGGCCGCCGGGGCCTGGCAGGCGTTCGTCCGTCCGGAGTACTACGGCTTGTTGCTGTTCTCACAGGCGTTTCCGCCTGGCGCTCGGCTGCTGCCGGTGAGCGCTCCGAGCGGGCCGGTCAAGGTCTGGGCGACGCAGGGCACCGACGGCGTTACCCGCGTGACGGCGATCAACAAGGATCAGAACGCCGAGCACGACGTGCAGCTGCAGCTTCCCGGAGTCCCGGCGTCGGCTTCGCTCGAGACGCTCCAGGCTCCGGCGCTGGACGCCACCTCGGGGGTGACGATCGGCGGCCAGACGTTCGGGGCCGAAACGGCGACCGGGAGCCTTCCCGGGCCGCTGAGCACTACCCCGCTCGACCCGGCCTCCGGGGTCTACACGGTTGCGCTGCCGCCCGGTAGCGCGGCGCTGCTCACGATCGGTGGCTGACGTGAGCTCAGACGCCGGACTTGTGCAGCTCGCGATACACCCCGCGGGCGAGCTTGCCCGGCACCCCAGGCACTGACTCGAGCTCCTCGCGCGAGGCGGCCAGGATCGCGTCGGGCGAGCCGAAGTGCGAGAGCAGCGCGCGCTTGCGCGCCGGGCCGACGCCGGGAAGGCCATCGAGCACCGAGGCCGTCATCGCGCGGTCGCGCCGGAGCCGGTGGTGGGTGATCGCGAACCGGTGGGCCTCGTCGCGAAGGCGTTGCAGCAGCTGCAGCTCGGGGGTGTCGTGCGCGAGGGCCAGCGGCGCCGCACCCCCCGGGATGAAGACCTCCTCGATCCGCTTCGCGAGCGAGACCACAACGACGCCGCGCTCGCGAAACCCTTGCAGCGCCCGCAGGCCGGCCGCCAGCTGGCCCTTGCCACCGTCGATCACCACCACGTTGGGCAACGCCGCGAAGCTTGGGTCGTAGTCCTTGTCGTGTGGCGAGACGTCGCGCTGGCGCGCCCAGCGGGCCATGCGGCGTCCGAGGATCTCCTCCATCGCCGCGAAGTCGTCGTGCCCCTCGTGACGGGGTGGGGGGGCACCGTTTCCGGCACCGTCCCCCACCGTGAACACCTTGAAGCGCCGGTAGTCGGACTTCTTCGGCGCCCCGCCCTCGAACACCACCATCGACGCGACGGTGTTGGTGCCCATCAGCGTCGAGATGTCGAAGCATTCGATCCGGAGCGGGATCGTGTCGAGCCCGAGCGCCTGCTGGAGTCCGTCGAGCGCCTCGACGCGCTGCTGGCGGCGGCGCTCGGAGCGCAGCCTCTCCTGGTCGATCGCGAGCCGCGCGTTGCGCTCGGCGAGCTCGAGGATGCGGCGCTTGTCGCCGCGCTCGGCGGCACGGATCTCGACCGTCCCGCCGCGCCGCGCGCTCAGCGCTTCCGCCAGGGCCGGCGTCGGGCCGACCTCCCGCTGGACGACCAGCAGCGGCGGCACCGACATCGCGCTGGCGTAGTACTGGAGGATGAACGCCTCGGCGACATCGGCCACGTGGTTGCCGGCGGCGTTGTCGAGATAGAAGCTCTGGCGGTCGGAGAGGACGCCGTCGCGCACCTGGAACACCTGCGCGTTGGCTTCCCCCTCGGAGACCGCGACCGCGATCGCGTCCAGTGACCCGGCTCCCTCGTGAGCGACGCGCTGACGCTCGAGCAGCGAGCGGATCGCCCGCAGCCGGTTGCGCTCGCGGGCGGCGTCCTCGAAGCGCTGTTCGGCGGCGGCGGCCTTCATCTCCTGCTCGAGACCGCGCTCGATCTCCTTGTAGCGGCCCGACAAGAAGGCGATCACGCCGTCGATCGACCGCCGGTACTGCTCGCGGTCGACGTAGCCGACGCACGGGGCCTCGCAGCGCTTGATGTAGTAATCGAGGCACGGCGAGCCGCTGCGCCGTCCCGGCTCGGGCCCCTCGCAGGAGCGGAACATGAACACCTTGCCGAGCACCTCGAGTGTCGAGCGGACGCGCTTGGCGTTGCTGTAGGGGCCGAAGTAGGCGCGGTCGCGGCGGTGGCGCTCGCGGGTGAAGTAGACGCGCGGAAAGTCCTCGTCGAGCGAGATCGCGATGTACGGATAGGACTTGTCGTCGCGCAAGCGGATGTTGAGCCGCGGCTTGTACTGCTTGATGAAGTTCTGCTCGACGAGCAGCGCCTCGGACTCGGTGTGGACCACGAGCGCCTCGATCTGCTCGATCATGGGCACCGCGTCGCGGCCGGCCCGGGTGCTCGGGTTCGAGAAGTGCGACGCGACCCGCTTCTTGATCGACTTGGCCTTGCCGACGTAGATCACCTTGCCGCGCTGGTCACGGAACAGGTACACGCCGGGCTCGTCGGGGAGCTCGCGGCGCCGGTCAGCGGAAACGATCGACATCCACTTCGAGGATAGAGCCGAACCCCGGCCCGACCGGGAGCCTCGGTCCGCCCGCGCTGGCCCCCTAGTCAGCCTTGAACGAGAGCAGCACCCCAACGGCGCCGAGCCCCAGCCCGATCAGCGCAACGACCTCCCCGGCGCCCGCGGTCGGATGATCGGGCGAATAGGCGGGCAGGCGCAGGCCCGGGTCAAACAGGTCGGCGCCGTTGGTCGGCGGCGCGCCGAGCGCGTGGACCACGAAGGCGATCGCGAGCGCGAGGCCGAGGACCACCGCCACCCGCCAGGCCCGCGAGCCCCGTAGCGCGACGGTCAACAGGCCCCCGGCCACAAGCGCCAGCAGCACGTCGACGATCGAGTAGACCTGCCATGCGGTGGGGTCGTGCGGGACGCCGTCGAGCGCCGGCGAGCGTCCGTACCGGGCCAGAAACTCAAGCGAGAACTGGTGGCTCCAGGTCAGGAAAAGCGACACGAACAGGATCGCCGCGCCGAGCGCCATCAGCCAGTCCGCGATCACCTCTCGCCTGCCCTCGCCCACGGGCTTATTCAGCGGCGGCGGCTGGCGACGGTTATGTCCTGCAGGCTGCGGCCGGACCGGCCGGCCCACGATCCGCGGTGAATCGGCTCGCGCAGCTGAAAGCCGTGGGCTCTGAGTCGCTCACGCACCCAGGCCTCGTCGAAGGCGACGGCGGCCTCGGGGGCCGCCGGGTCGGCTATCGCGGCCGGGGCGGTGGCGTCGGAGAACCGAAACGGCGGCGGCGGGGTCACCAAGTTCTCGTCGGTGAGCAAGAACCAGGTGGCAAACAGCCTGCCTCCAGGTGCCAGCACCCGCGCCGCTTCGGCCAGGTAGTGGTCGACCGCGTGGGCGAGCAGGTGTGTGAACACCGACGTGGTCAGAGCGAGATCAAACGAGTGGTCGTCGTACGGAAATCGGTAGCCCAGCGCAGAATCCACGCCACTCGGGTTGTACTGGGCGTTGTGCAGGTCCGCGTGGTGAAAGCGGAATGGTGCCGGCGTGTCGCGGTAGTGCTTTTGACACCAGGAGATTCCCGGCCGGACGATGTCGAAGCCGTCATACGAGCCGGGCGGGCGCAGCACGGGCACCAGGACCCGCGCCATCCGGCCGATGCCGCAGCCGATGTCGAGCACGCGATCGCTCGACTGCAGGCCGGCCAGCTCACGGAAGTGGCGGGCGAGCTCATCCCCGGTGGCTCGGAAGTCAGAATCGCCCACAAAATTCAAGCGTCGCGGAGGCGTCAGCTCGTCGCGGCGCCCTCGCGCCGTGTCGGCCGCGTCGGCGGCGCGCAGCTTCAGCGAGTCCACGGCGCGCCGGATCATCGTCGGTCTCAAGAGAAAGCGCGGCCCGTTCGGCCCACGACTCATCGAACTGCGTGCACCACGATGCGGCCCTGCATGACATGTGTCCGGTGCCCCTTCAGCCGTCGATAAGCGGCCCGCGTCGCTCGGTAGATCCGTGACTCCTGGTGGACTACGTCGATACGCGAAAAGCCAAGCTCGCGAAGCTTGGCGGTCAACATCGCCGGGTTGGGCCCCCACCAGTTCGACGGATCGCCGTCCACCTCGTCTCCGGGGTAACACGCCAGCGCCGCACGCCGGCAATCGATGAAATCAGCGTGTGTCTCGACAATCAGCCGCTCACGCGTCACGCTGGCCACGCGGGCCAGATGTGTCCACGGATCGGGTAGGTGGTAAAGGACGCCCAGAAACAGCACCAGATCGAACAGCCCGATCGTCTCCGGCGCGATCTGGAGCGGGTCGATGTCAACGTCCTCAACGGCGGAGCCGAGAGCCCGCCGCGCCAGGTTGAAGCCGCGCTGTGTCCCCCAGCCGTTGGGGCCCCACGGCGGGTCCCGCCAGCACGCGGGATCGACGGCGGCAACGCGATCGGCGCCCCGCCTCTCGGCCTCGAACGAGAAGAATCCATCCCACGCCCCCACATCGAGCACGCTCTTTCCCGTGAGAGACGCGGGCAGCTTGATCCAGCCAAGCTTTCGCGGAGACTCATCTTCGCCCGGAGTGACGATTCCGCGTCCAAGATCGATCGTGTGAAACCAGCGGATTGCCGCGAGCTCGCGCGCCAGCTCGCCACCACGATCGCCGTCGGTCATCCGCCGCGATCGTAGCGATCTAATACCTGCGCGCCGACCAGATCACCGCACAGCCGACGTACACGGCGCCCCCGACCAGCACCAGCCAGGCGACCGACCCCCCGGGCGTCGCCCATAGCTGTGGGGTCGCCGAGAGCGTGATCGCCAGCACGGCCAACGCGGCGTAGAGCGCGGTGCGCCGGCCGTCACCGAGCGAGTAGAGCGCCGTCCGGTTCTGGCGGTAGAGCACCGACGCGACCCACGCCAGCGAGGCCAGGAACGCCAGCGAGACGGCCTGGATGACGACGCCGGCCCCGGCGCCTCCGCCCGGGACGATCGCGACCACCGCCGCGAGCGCGAGCACGATCGCCACGTTGCGGACGTTGGGATTGATCGTCATCGAGCCATAGGGTACGCCGCCGCAGCCGTCTGGCCGCAACCAGACCGGTCAGCCGGTGACCGCGCCCCAGCGCTCGTACAGATCGGCGACGGCGCGCTTGGCCTCCTCGTGGCGCGCGGAGGAGCGCGCGGTCGCCTCTGAAGTCGACCACGCTGCCGGGTCTGAGAGGTCGTCCTCGATCGCCCGCAGCGCCGCCTCGGCCGCCTCGAGCTCGTGCTCCAGGCTCCGCGCGGCGCCGTCGGCCGATGTCTTGCGGGCCGGAGGGTTGCGCTTGGCGTTGCGCGCGTGACCGGCGTTCTGACCGCGCCGGGAGGTGGACTTCGCGCCTCCGGGGGCCCCGCTTCGCGCGGCGACCGGCGCCTTGGCCCGCTCCTCGCGCACCCGCACGTACTCGGGCCATCCACCCACATAGCTGTGAAGAGCCTCGTCCTCCAGCACGACGGTCCGCGTGCCGACCGCGTCGAGCAGCGCTCGGTCGTGGGAAACGAGCAGCAGCGATCCCGGGAACGCGTTCAGCGCCGCCTCGAGCGCCTCGCGACTCTCGAGGTCGAGGTGGTTGGTCGGCTCGTCGAGGATCAGCACGTTGGCCCCGGAGTGGACCAGGATCGCCAGCGACAGCCGGCGCCGCTCGCCGCCGGAGAGCCCGTCGAGGGGCTTCTCGGCCTCCTCGCCCGAGAACAGGAAGCCGCCCAGCAACGCGCGCGCCTTGCCCGGCGTCAGGCCCGTGGCGCGCTGAGTGGCCTCGAGCACGGTCCGGGCAGCCGGCCCAGCGCCGCCGCGGCCAGAGCCGCCCGTGAGCTCGTCGGCGTGCTGAGACAAGAAGCCGATCGTGACGTTGTGGCCGGTGCGCAGCTTGCCGACCAAAAGCTCACGCCGCCCGGCGAGCATCTCGATCAGCGTCGTCTTGCCCGTGCCGTTGGCGCCCACCATCGACACGTGCTCGCCGCGCTCGAGCCA
>JBPCQU010000095.1:0-6055 GCA_050997795.1 Solirubrobacteraceae bacterium
TCCGGAGCGCATTTGGTCTCCTGCAGGCACGCCACATCGGGCCGGTGCTGGTCCAGCAGCTCGAGCACGCGCGGCAGCCGCACGCGCAGCGAGTTGACATTCCAGGTGACGATGCGCACGCGGACATGTTCGGCGATCATCAGCGGCGGTGCCGCGAGAGAAGCTCAGCTCCTACCGCGCGAAGCGGGATTTCTCCGAGACCGCCGAGCCCGCGGGCGCCGGGGAGCGGACCGCCGGCGAGGCGACGGGCGGCGCCGGCGCCGAGCGGTTCGTAGTCCAGGAGCACCACGCGACCCGCCTACACTGGGACTTGCGGCTCGAGCGCGACGGCGTGCTCGCCTCGTGGGCGATCCCGAACGGCATCCCGCCCGATCCGGCCGAGAACCGACTCGCGGTCCACACCGAGGACCACCCGCTCGAGTACCTCGACTTCGAGGGAGACATTCCCGCCGGCGAGTACGGCGCCGGCACGATGCGGATCTGGGATCGCGGCACCTACGAGCCCCATTTGTTCGGCGATCACAAGGTCGAGGTGACGTTCCGCGGCGAACGGCTGCAGGGACGCTACGGGCTGTTCCCGATCGGTCGTGGAGCCGACTCGGCCCAGGATTGGATGATCCACCGGATGGACCCGCCGGCCGATCCGGACCGGGAGGCGATGCCCGAGCGGATCCTGCCGATGCTGGCGGGCGCGGGCCAGCTGCCCAAGCCCGAACGGGGCTGGTCATTCGAGGTCAAATGGGATGGGGTGAGGGCGATCGCCTATGTCAAGCCGGGGCGTTTGCGGCTCGAGAGCCGGAACCTGCGCGAGATCACCGACGGCTACCCGGAGGTGCGCGGCGTGTTGCGCAACCTCGGGATGCGCGAAGCGGTGCTGGACGGGGAGCTGGTGGCCTTCGACGACGCCGGGCGCCCCAGCTTCGAGCGCTTGCAGCGCCGGATGCACGTGACCGCGTCGAGCTCGGTGCGCAGGCTCGCGGCCAGCACGCCTGTCGTCTACGCGATCTTCGACCTGCTGTATCTCGATGGCCGCAACCTGATGGCGCAGCCCTACAAGGAGCGGCGCGAGCGCCTCGAGGAGCTCGGGCTTGGGGGTCCAGCCTGGCGCGTCCCCGCGGTCCATGGCGGGCCGGGCCAGCGGCTGCTCGACGCCACGGCAGCGCAGGGACTCGAGGGGATCGTGGCCAAGCGCCGCGACTCGCGCTACGAGCCGGGACGCCGCACCGGCGCCTGGGTCAAGATCAAGCACACCCGCCGCCAGGAGCTCGTGATCGGCGGCTGGCTTCCCGGGGAGGGGAGGCGCACGGACCGGATCGGGGCGCTGCTCATGGGCCACTACCAAGGGGTCGGCAAGGCGCGGCGGCTGCGCTTCGCCGGCCGCGTGGGGACCGGCTTCACCGACCGGACGCTCGAGCAGCTCGGGGCCAAGCTGGCGCCGCTCCGACGCGACAATGGCCCCTTCGACCCGGCGCCAAAGCTGCCGCGAAACGCCGTCTTCGTCGAGCCCGAGCTGGTGGCCGAGATCGAGTTCACCGAGTGGACCGCCGACGGCGTGATGCGCGCGCCCTCCTACAAGGGGCTGCGAGACGACAAGCCGGCGACCGAGGTGACGCGCGAGCCGCCGGCGGCGCCCCGCCGGGGCGACGAGGTCCACCCCAGCCCGACCGGGGGCGCGGCGCAGCCCCCGTCGCCCGAGTCGTTGTTCGAATCAGTGCAGAAGCTCGCGGACGGGTCACTCTCGGTGCTCGCCGACGGGCGCCCGCTGAAGATCTCCAACTGGGACAAGGTCCTGTTCCCGCAGGCCGGCTTCACCAAGGGGGATCTGATCGCCTATTACGCCCGCGTCGCGCCGGCCGTGCTGCCGCACCTGCGCGACCGGCCGCTGACCCTCAAGCGCTACCCCAACGGCGTGCAGCAACCCTACTTCTACGAAAAGCAGTCCCCCTCACATCGCCCTGACTGGGTCCAGACCGCGCGGATCAACGACGTCAACTACACGCTCGCGCAGGACCGCCCGACGCTGATCTGGCTGGCCAACCTCGCCGACGTAGAGCTCCACACCTCGCTCGCGCTCGCCCAGCATCCCGAGCGGCCGACGATGCTCGTGTTCGACCTCGATCCCGGCGAGCCGGCGGGGCTGGTGGAGTGCTGCGAAGTCGCGCTGGTCCTGCGCGGCATGTTCGTCGGGCTGGGGCTCGAGAGCCTGGCCAAGACCTCGGGGTCGAAGGGGATCCAGGTCTACGTACCGCTCAACGGCGGGACGGGTCAGACGATCACCTACGAGCAGACCAAGCCGTTTGCGCGCCGCGTGGCCGAGCTGCTCGAGCAGCGCCTTCCCGAGCTCGTGGTGTCGCGGATGACCAAGCGCCTGCGGCGTGGCCGGGTGCTCGTCGATTGGAGCCAGAACGACTCTCACAAGACGACCGTCACCGTGTACTCGGTCAGGGCGCGCGAGCGCGCGACGGTGTCGGCGCCGGTCACCTGGGAGGAGCTGGAGCGCTGCCTCCAGGCCGGCGACCCCGAGCTATTGAGCTTCGACACCGAGCAGGTGCTCGCCCGCGTGGCGGCCGACGGGGATCCGTTTGCGACGCTGCTGAGCACGCGGCAGGAGCTGCCCCGCTCGGGCTCGTAGAGAAATAGCCCCGCAAACCCTTCTAGGATGGGGACCGCGATGGACCAGATCCAACTTCGCAACCGACTCCTGGTCGCCACGGGGATGTGGAAGGAGGCGACCGGCGAGCCGCTGCCCCGACTGGAGCCGGGCGATCCGGCTGACCAGGTCCAGAGCTTCGAGCTGAAGCTCGTAGACCGCCTGTGGGAGTCAGCGACGCCCGAGAACGCCCGCGAGATAGCCGACCGCACGTGGGACCTCGTCCACGACCGCCCCGACGCGGATCCGGTCAAGCTGCGGGTCGTCGAGTGCCACGAGGCGCTCGCACGGATCACCCGGCTGGGCGACTGACGGCGCTATTGCACGACCGGGGGGACTTCCTCCGGCTGCGCCCGCGGGTTGCGCTCTAGCCCCGCCGCGGAGTAGGCCTCGGCCTCGTCGAGCGTCTCGTGCTCGAGCAGCGCCGCCACCAGCGCGTCGAGATTGGAGCGATGGCCGCGGAGGGTCTCGGTCGCCTCCTCGTGGGCGTTCTCGACGATCCGCCGGACCTCCTCGTCGACGAGCTGCTGGGTCTGCTCGGAGGTCTCGCTGACGCCGGGCAGCAGCGGCCCCATCCCGTCGGCGGGGAGCACCGCCACGGGCCCGATCGCGGGGCTCATGCCCCAGCGCCCGACCATGTGACGCGCGATCCGCGTCAGCTGCTGGATGTCCGATTCGGCGCCGGTGGTCAAGTCGCCGAACACGACCTCTTCCGCAACCCGTCCGCCCAGCGCGACCTTGATCAGTCCCAGCAGATGGCGCTCGTCGAAGTTGAAGCGATCCGCATCGGGGGCCGAGAAGGTGACGCCCAGCGCCTGGCCGCGCGGGATGATCGAGACCTTGCGCACCGGGTCGGCCCCCGGCGTGAGCATGCCCATGATCGCGTGCCCGGACTCGTGGTAGGCGGTGCGGCGACGATCGTCCTCGGAGATCATGACCTTGCGCGCCGCGCCGAGGACGATCCGCTCGAGCGCGTCGGTCAGATCCTGGCGTGCGACCTTGTCATGCCCCCGCTTGGCCGCCAGCAGAGCGGCCTCGTTGGCGACGTTGGCCAGGTCGGCGCCGACCATGCCGGGTGTCGAGGCCGCGATCGCTCCCAGGTCGACGTCGGCGGCGAGCGGGACCGAGCGGGTATGGACGCGCAGGATCGCCTCGCGTCCAGGGCGGTCAGGCGGGCTCACTACGACGCGGCGGTCAAAGCGCCCCGGACGCAGCAGTGCCGGGTCCAGCACCTCGGGACGGTTGGTGGCCCCGAGCACGATCACGCTCGTGCGCGGATCAAAGCCGTCCATCTCGGTCAGGATCTGGTTGAGGGTTTGCTCGCGCTCGTCGTGGCCGCCCGAGACGTTGGGCCCGCCCCCGGCGCGGGAGCGCCCCACAGCGTCGAGCTCGTCGATGAAGATGATCGCCGGGGCGGCCTGCTTGGCCTGGGCGAACAGGTCACGCACGCGCGAAGCGCCGACGCCGACGATCATCTCGACGAACTCGGAGGCCGACATCTGGAAGAACGGGACTCCGGCCTCGCCGGCGACGGCGCGCGCGAGCAGCGTCTTGCCGGTTCCTGGGGGGCCGCTGAGCAGCACGCCGCGGGGGATCCGCGCGCCGAGCTTGAGGTACTTGTCGGGCATCTTGAGGAAGTCGACGATCTCGGTCAGCTCCTCCTTGGCCTCGTCGATGCCGGCCACGTCCTCGAACGTGACCTGCTGGTCAGACGCCTCAACGCGGCGCGCGCGCGAGCGGCCGAAAGACATCAGCCCGCCGGCCCCACCTCCACTGGCGGCGCGCCGTGCCACCAGGACGAACAGCAGGACCAGCAAGAGCGTGGGGCCGAAGCCGAAGATCAAGCTCTCGAGCGCCGACGGACCAGTGCTGGGGGCCTGCGCGTCGATCGTGACGTTGTGCTGCTGCAACAGGCTCGACAGCTCGGGGTTGGGCTCAAACGAGGGCACCTGGGTCGCGAAGTTGGTCGTCGGCCGCACGGTCTTGTCGTTCGACGGGTAGCGGACCGCGCGCTTGAAAGTCCCCTGGATCGCGTCGCCCGTCGAGGAGATCTCCTTGACGTTGCCGCTGATGACCTGGTTCTGGAAAGTGGGGAAGAACGGGATCCGCACCGGCGCGTTGGGCTGGAGCGCCTGCGAGGAGATCCAGAGATTGAGCGCCAGCAGGCCGACGACGAGCAGCGCGATCCACCAGCGCGACCGCGGGCCCGGCGGTGACGGACTACCACCGGCGGGAGCTCCGCGGCCGTCGGGAGCGGGGGTCACCCGCCAGCTCGGGGGGCGCCGGACGGGAGGCGTGGGCCGGTCACGCGGCGGCGATGCGCGGCGTGCGGGCGGGTCAGCCATCCGTTGATTGTGGCAAGCCGCGAGCGGTTCGTCGGGATTGGCCGCGCAGAGCGGTCAAACGGCCTCCAGCAATGCCCTGAACATCTCGGCGCCGTGAACGCCGGCGCCGGCAGCGGCGGCGCGGTCGGCGAGCCACCGGTCCGAGGTCACCACCCGGACCAGCGCGGGCTGAGGCTCGCGACGCAGGCGCCGGATGATCTCGTCGTCGGCGGCGTCACGCCGAGGGCGTGGGGCGTGCGCGACCTCGATCACCGTCGAGCGGATCGGCGGCGACGGCCGGCGTTCGAACACGACCACGACGTCCTCGCCCTCGGCCGCGGCCCAGCGCTCGAGCAGGTCAACGAGCGCCAGCATCGCACCGTCACGATCCCTCCACCAGCCGTCGGGGCGCGTGCCGATCACGTTCATCCCGTCGACGAACCAGCGCATCAGCCCTCCTCCCGGGGTGGGCGGCGATCGCGCTTGCGCTCAGCCTGCCGGCGCTTGGCGGCCAGGCGCCGCTTGACTGAGGCCTTCGAGGGTCGCGTCGCGTGGCGCGGTCGGCCTACGGTGAGCGCCGCAGAGAGACGGCGCGCGAGCCGCTGCAGTGCCAGCTCGCGGTTGCGCGTCTGGCTGCGCGCGTCCTGTGCGACAGCCACCACCCGCGGGCCGAGGCGGGCGATGATCCGCCGCTTCTGTTCGTCGCTCAGCGCACTCGAGGAGGCGACATCGAACGTGACCTCGATCCGGCTCGAGGTCTTGTTGGCGTGTTGACCTCCAGGTCCGGACGAGCGCGAGGCGCGCACGCTCACCTCGCGAAGCGGGATCGCGGTTGTACCTCGCAGCGGCATCGGGTCCTCCATCGCGCCTCATGATGACCATGTCCGCCGATCGCCTGGGGTGGCAAGCGGCTGTGGGCGTGCTAGCGTGCCGCGCGCAAGGCCGTTTGTGAGAAATAAGCGGCGAGACGCAGGTGCAGGCCTCGGGGTAGCTTCGACCTCCGCGAGCAGCACTTCAAGCTACGGAGGAGAGACTCCCATGCCAACCGGAACAGTCAAGTGGTTCAGCGACGAGAAGGGCT
>JBPCQU010000098.1:0-5990 GCA_050997795.1 Solirubrobacteraceae bacterium
GCTGTTCTTCGACCTCGTCTATGTCTTCGCGGTCACCCAGCTGTCGCACTAACTGCTGGCGCATCCGTCGCTGCGAGGGGCGAGGCAGACGCTGCTGCTGTTTGCGATGGTATGGCTGGCGTGGGCCTACACGACCTGGGTGACCAACTGGCTCGATCCTGGCCGACTCCCGGTGCGCGGGCTGTTGCTGGCGTTGATGGTCGGCAGCCTGGTGCTCTCGGCGGCGCTCCCGGACGCTTTTGGGCCACGCGGGCTGGCGGTCGGAGGCCGTATGCGGCGATGCAGGTCGGCCGCAGCGTGTTTGCGGTGGTGGCGCTGCGCGGTGGGCGCCTGCAGCGCAATTTCCAGAGGATCCTGGCGGCGAGGAGGGCGCGGAGATCATCGCCCGGTCAGATGACCCGGGGCGTCTGGCGCGCTCGGCTTATCACCTGATCCACCCGATCATGGTCGCCGCCCCGGCCGACGAGAAGGTTCTGGCCCACCCATCTGCCACGCCCGACACGGCGACTGCCCTGATGATCCTCGGCGGCAGCGGCCTGTTCCTGGCCGGCCACGCGGCGTTCAAGGCGACAGTCTGGCGAGTGATCCCGTGGACGCGCCTGGTCGCGATCATCCTCTTCTGCTTGCTGGGCGGTCTCGCCTCCCACGTCTCCGCCCTTGTCCTCGGTGCGTGCGCGGGAGTCGTGCTGATCGCGCTGGCGGCGTCAGACCGTCTCTTGCTGCGAGCGCCCGCGCCGTCTGCCGTTCGCTAAAGCGGCGAGGGACGACCGGGCCGATCGCGGACGATCTGCAGCCCGCGGAGGAGCATCGCTCCGAATACCACCAGCCACGTCGCCGTTGCCACCCATACCCACACGCGCGCGAAGCTGACGATCGCCGACGCGCCGGCGACCGTGCCGACCACAAAGCTGCAAGCGGCATACATGCCGAGGGGAAAGATGGTCGCCCAGCGCCGGACGTCGTAGCGCGGGCGCGGGCGCATAGCCTCGCCGAGCAGCAGCAACGGCAGCCAGAGCATCGCCAGGACCCACAGAGCGAGTGTCAGGTCCTCGACGATGCCGCCGCCACCGAGCGTCGCGAGCGCCTTGGCGCCGAGGGCGATCCGGCCTCCGGCCAGGGCGCAGATCGCCAGCGCGCCCCCGGTGATCCAGTGATCGCCGCGTCCAACCCCGACCTGGCGCGGGTCGAGGCGGACGATCACGAACCCGTAGAAGCCCAGCCCGAGCAGAAACGGCGCCAGCGCGGCGTAGAGCAGCCAGTCCGCGTGCTCGCGCGCGGCAAGCGTGGCGGCGAGTACGGCGAGTGATTCGGTGGAGACCGTCAGCATCAGCGAGACACCGACCGTCGGCCTGGTCCAGTGGGTCAGCACCGGCGTGAGCAGCGCCGCCCACAAGACCAGCGCCACCACGAGCAGCGCTACGCCGGCCCAGCCCCAACCGAGCACGGCCAGACGGGTCCCGAGCACCGCGGTGCCGGCGACGCCGGTCAGCGCGGCCGGGAACCTGGCCTCGTGGCGCAGGCGCGGGCGCTCCACGGCGGCACGCCCGGCCAGCAGCACTCCGAGCGCGAGCCACACGCAGCCCGCGACCACGAGCAGGATCCGCGACAGGGTCTCTGAGCCGTCGAGCGACAGCGCGGTCGAGACGATCCCGGTGCCCATCACCACGCCCCCGGAGGCGGGCGGAATCGCCGCGAGCAGATAGGCCTCATTAGCCATCAGGTGAGGCGCCACTCTATCCCCGCAGATGCGGGTGATCGTGTCGGTCGCGATGCGCATACGATGCGATCAGCGAGACGAGAGGCGGTCATGATGAGTGAAGCCAAGCAGTTCACGATTGGAAGCGAAGTCGCGTGCGCCGACGGGACCTGCGGCGAACTGAGTCGGGTGGTCGTCGATCCGGTCGCTCGTACGCTGACGCATCTCGTCGTTGCACCGGCGGACCGAGCGCAGGCGGCGCGTCTGGCGCCGGTCGAGCTCGTGGACTCGACGGCGAGCGAGCTCCGGCTGCGATGCACCAGGCTCGAGTTCGAGGCCCTCGAGGAGGCCGAAGAGACCCAGTTCCTGCCCGGAGCGAGCGGGCCGTGGGGCTACCGCCAGGACCAGATGCTCTCGTTGCCCTACTACGGACTCGGGATGGGCATCGGTGGTTTGGACATGGGCTCGGGCGTCGGCATGGGCGGCCTGGGCATCGGCGGCGTCGGTATCGGGCCTCACGAGATCATCTCCGAGCGCGTTCCGGTGGGCGAGGTGGACGTTCGCCGCGGTGAGCACGTACACGCGACCGACGGCGCTATCGGGCGAGTTCAGGGGCTGATCATCGATCCCGCCGACCATCACGTGACGCACGTGCTCCTCGACGAGGGCCACTTGTGGGGCCAGAAGCGGGTCGCGGTTCCGATCAGCGCCGTGACGAGCGTCGCCGACGGCGTCCGGCTCAACCTCACCAAGGACCAGGTCCGTGACCTGCCACCGGTCGACGTCGACCTCGACCGCGGCGAGTGATCTCCACAACCGAGCTAAAGAAAACGAGAGGAGCACGGCGGATGCAACTGGGAATGGTCGGGCTGGGACGGATGGGTTCAAACCTCGTACGTCGGCTGCGGGCGGCCGGGCACGATTGCGTGGTCTACGACGTCAACGCGGACGCCGTCAAGACGCTCGCGGACGAGGGCGTGACCGGCACCGGGTCGCTCGACGAGCTCGTCGCCGGGCTCGAGAAGCCCCGCGCGGTGTGGGTCATGGTTCCCGCCGGGCAGATCACCGAGCAGACCGTCGGCGAGCTGGCCGAGCGGATGCACGCCGGCGACGCGATCATCGACGGCGGCAACTCTTACTACCGCGACGACATCGCCCGCGCAGCCGCTCTGTCTCAGAAGGGCATCCACTACGTCGACGTGGGCACCAGCGGCGGCGTGTGGGGCCTCGAGCGTGGCTACTCGCTGATGATCGGCGGCGAGGAGGAGGTCGTGGAGCGGCTGGGTCCGTTGTTCAAATCGATCGCACCGGGCGTCGACGCGGCGGCCCGCACCCCCGGTCGCAGCGGCGAGCCCGCAAACGAAGAGCACGGCTTTCTGCACTGCGGACCCAATGGCGCCGGGCACTTCGTGAAGATGGTCCACAACGGCATCGAGTACGGCGCGATGGCCGCCTACGCCGAGGGCCTGAACATCCTCAAGCACGCCAACGCGGGCAAGGCCAACCGCGAATCGGACGCCGAGACGGCGCCGTTGGAGCACCCCGAGGACTACCCGTACGATCTCGACCTGATGGCCGTCACGGAGGTCTGGCGACGCGGCAGCGTGATCGCCTCCTGGCTGTTGGACCTGACGGCGTCGGCCCTGTTTCAGTCTCCTGATCTCGAGGACTTCTCGGGCCGAGTGTCTGACTCCGGGGAGGGGCGCTGGACGGCGATCGCCGCGATCGAGGAAGGCGTCCCCGCCCCGGTGCTGCTGACGGCGCTGTTCTCTCGCTTCGACTCCCGGGACCTCGATCACTTCGCCAACCAGGCCCTGTCGGCGATGCGCAGCCAGTTCGGCGGCCACGTCGAGAAGACCGGCGGCTGACGCTTTCAGCCGGCGGACCTAGGCCAGCGACTCGAGCGGTGTGTCGGGGTCGCTCAGCGCCGCCACCTCGATCTGACGGCGGGAGCGGATCAACGCCTGGACGTGCTCGTTGACATCCCACACGTTCACGTTCATGCCGGCGATCACGCGTTCATCCTGCATCCAGAAGGCGACGAATTCGCCACCGGCGCGGTCACCCCTGAACACGACCTGATCCCATTTCGGCGCGTAGCCCGAATACTCCATTCCCACGTCGTACTGGTCGGAGAAGAAGTACGGGATGCGGTCGTAGCTGACCTTCTGGTCGAGCATCGCGCGCGCCGCGGCGGGACCCTGGTTGAGCGCGTTTGACCAGTGCTCGACGCGGATCCGCTCGTCGTAGAACGGATGCCACGCGTGCGCGACGTCACCCGCCGCAAACACGCCCCGCGCCGAGCTCTGAAGCTTCTCGTTGACGACGATCCCGTTGTCGACCTCGATCCCGGCGTCGCGGGCGAGCTTTACCCGAGGCGCCACGCCGATCCCGACGACGACGAAGTCGCACTCGATCGTCTTGCCGCCGTCGGTCCGCACCCGCGCCACCGAGCCCTCGCCTTCGAACGCCTCGACCCCCTCGCCGAGCACGAGCTCGACGCCGTGGTCGCGGTGCACGTCGCGGTAGAAGGCGCCGATCTCCGGGCCGAAGATCCGCTCGTTGGGCAGCTCGAGCGGATCGACGATCGTGACCTCGAGCCCGCGCTGGCGCGCCGAGGCGGCGAACTCGCTGCCGATCCAGCCGGCGCCGACGACTACCACCCCGCCGCCGGCGCCCAGGCGCTCGCGCAGCGCGTCGCAGTCTGAGAGCGTGCGCAGATAGTGGACGCCGCCGAGGTCCGCGCCGGCGATCGGGATCCGGCGCGGCTGCGCACCCGTGGCCAGCAGCATCCGGTCGTAGTGAAGCTCACGGTCATCGGCGAGCCTCACGCTCGAGCCCGCGGGGTCGACCGCTACGACCTCAGCGTCGGTTTCGAGCTCGATCTGATGCTGCGCGTAGAAGCCCCGCTCGTGCACGTAGGCCTTCTCGCGCTCGGACTCGCCGCGCAGGTAGTCCTTGGTCAGCGGCGGGCGCTCGTAGGGACGCTCGCTCTCGGCCCCGAGCAACAGCACGCGCCCGTCAAAGCCCTGGGTGCGCAGCTCCTCAGCCGCTTTTGCGCCGGCCAGGCTCGCGCCGACGACGATGAACGTCTGCCCGCTCATCCTGTCGCGGTCGGCTCGCGCGGCTCGAGCACGACCAGCGGGATCTCGCGACCGGTGCGCTCCTGGTAGCCGACGTAGCCCGAGTACGCCGCCACCGCCATCGGCCACAGCCGCTGACGCTCCTGTGGCGTTGCGGTGCGCGCGTAGACGGCGCGCCGACGCGCGCCTATCTGCACCGTGGTATCGGGGTGCGCGATCAGGTTGTGGTACCACGCCGGGTGCCTGGGATGGCCGCCCTTGGAGGCGACGATCACGAGGTTGGGGTCGTCGTCGACGTACAGCAGCGGGGTCGTGCGCGTGACTCCGCTCTTGGCACCGACGTGATCGAGCAGGAGCGTCGGGGGCGCCCCGGGGAATCGATGGCCGACGAGTCCGTTGGTCAGCCGGTAGATGGCCGCGTGACCGCCCCCCAGGCGGCGCAGAACCGGCCACGACCGGTCCACGAGCGAGAGCGCGTCCATGGCGTGATCCTACCCGGACCGACTGGGCGCTCCTACCCTTGTCCGCGTGTCCGAGCCGTGGCCCACCAACGAGGTCCTCATCGCGCGGGCGATGGCGCATGCACGTCGCGAGGGCGTCCTGCGTCGGTTCGCGTTGGAGGCGATGCGCACGGCGTTCCTGCGCGGCTCCGACGGGCTCTATGCGGAACGTCCGGATAACATCGAGCGACAGGGATGCTGACCGGTTCTGCGTTCCCCATCCTTTACGTCGAGAACGTCGCGCGCGCCGTCGCGTTTTACAGAGGTCTACTGGGGTTTGAGACGGTCTACTCGTTCCCGCCCGGCGACGACCTAGCCGGACGTTCGGGTTGACCGAGTCCCGAGGCCAGCCGAATCCGGAGCCCGGCCAGCGTCTCTCGGTCCTGCTCGCCGCGGGGGTGACGGTCTGCCTGTGGTCCTCGGCGTTCGTCGGGATTCGCTACGCGGGTCGCCAGTTCCAGCCCGGCCCGCTGGCGCTCGGAAGGCTACTGGTCGGCAGCCTCGCGCTCGGCGCGCTGGTGCTCGCGCGCGGCGAGCGTCCGCCACCGAAGCGCGCGCTGGGCGGGATAGCGATCTGCGGGGTGCTGTGGTTCGGGCTCTACAACGTCGCGCTGAACGCGGCCGAGCGCCACCTCGACGCGGGCATCGCGGCGCTGCTGGTCAACGTCGGTCCGATCTTCATCGCGATCCTGGCCGGAGCGGTGCTCAAGG
>JBPCQU010000214.1:0-24493 GCA_050997795.1 Solirubrobacteraceae bacterium
ACTGCATCGACGTGTCGGCGATCGCGCGAGCGCAGGGCGGCGGCGGCCACCGCCAGGCCGCCGGCGTCACCACCGAGCTCTCCCACGACGAGCTCGTCCGTTTCTTGCGCTCAGAGCTGGCCGCCCAGCTCTAGTTCTTCGGGTTGGTCCAGCGCGGGCCACGCCGGGCTGGCCCGATCTGACGAAATCTCTACCCGGGCGCACCAATTCTTGGCGACGGATTGACGTCCGATGGCGCACCCTCGAAGGGGTGGCCATCGCGCGTGAAACCGAGACCCCGCCTCCACCCGTCCCCCCGGCCCAGGAAGGCCTCAGTCCCGAATTCCCATAGGGGCTGGGGAGAGGACCAGCGCGGACACGGGACGACGAGCGTGCTCGCCTGCCGCGACGGTCGTCGTGCTGGGTCCACCTGTCGGGGCTGAGACGACAAGCGTTGCCAAACTGCCCGGGGCTTGTCGGGCTATGTCCGCCCCGGCCGGCCGGCGGCCGACACCACGCCACCCCTCGCGCCAGAAAGGCCACCCGGACCACCTACCGTTCAGCCGGCGCACATGACCAGCCCCACCGACTACGTCGTCCTCTACGACAAGCCCACCGGGATCACGTCTCACGACGTCGTGGCCCGGGTCCGCCGCACGCTGCCACGCAAGACCAAGGTCGGCCATGCCGGCACTCTGGATCCGTTCGCGACCGGATTGCTCCTGGTCCTGGTCGGCCGCGCGACGCGGATCCAGCGCTTCCTGATGGTCCTGCCCAAGCGCTATGAGGCGACGGCGCGGTTCGGGGCCGTCTCGACCACCGGCGATCCCGATGGTGAGATCACGGAGACCGGCGTCGTTCCCGCCGGTGATCTGGTCCTGCCGACCGGACCATTGCGCCAGCGCCCGCCCGCCTACTCGGCGGTCAAGGTCGGTGGGCGCCGGGCCTATGAGCTGGCCCGCGCCGGCGAGACCGTAGAGCTGGCCGAGCGCGAGATCGAGGTCCACGGCTTCGCCGAGACCTGGCGTGACGGCGACCGGCGCGGCTTTGTGATCGAGTGCTCGTCGGGAACTTACGTTCGCAGCCTGATCGCGGATCTCGGGGATGCCTACTGCGAGGAGTTGCGCCGGACCCGGATCGGAGCTTTCGACATCGCCGACGCCGATTCCGAGCGCCCGGTCGGACTCCATTCCGCCTTGGCCTTTTTGCCCGACCTGCGCCTGGACGCCGAGCGTGCTCGGCGCGCCGGGCACGGGGTGGCGATCACCGATCCCGACGGTCACGCCGAGCTCGTCCGCCTCAGCGACGAGGACGGTCTGATCGCGCTCGCCCAGCCGGGGGCCGAGCCGGGCACGCTGAAGCCAATCGTCGGCTTTCGCTGAGGCCGGTCCCCTACCCTTCGCGCCATGCAGGTCACGATGCTCGGCGAAGTGGAGCCCCGGCCCCGGCGGGTGGCCGTCGGCGAGTTCGACGGCGTCCACCTCGGCCACCGCAGGGTGATCGCGGGCGCCGACACGGTTTTGACCTTCGATCCCCACCCGCTGGCCGTGGTCCGCCCCCAGGCCGCCCCCAAGCTGCTCACCAGCCTCGAAACCAAGGCCAGGTTGATTTCCGAGCTCGGGGTCTCAGAGCTGGTCGTCATCCCTTTTGATCGGACGTTCGCGGCCCAGAGTGCCTCGGCCTTCATCGACGAGATCCTGGTCAACCGCCTACAGGCGACGCACGTCTCGGTGGGGGAGAACTTCCGCTTCGGGCACGGGGCAGAGGGGGATTCGAGCCTGCTGGCCCAGGACACCCGCTTCGTGACCAACGTGGTGACCCTGGTCGAGGCCGACGGCGAGGTGGTCTCCTCCAGCCACATCCGTGGCCTCATCCTGGCCGGCGGCGTCGAGCAGGCCAGCCGCCTGCTCGGTTCTGCCTTCTGCCTGTGCGGACAGGTGGTGGCGGGTGATCGGCGCGGGCGGACGCTGGGCTTTCCGACCGCCAATCTGGTCCCCGACGAGGCCCTCGTGTGCCCCGGCCACGGGGTCTACGCCGCCCGCGCGGACGGGGCCTGCGCGGCGGTCAACGTCGGCGTCCGGCCCACCTTCGGCACGGGACGGGGGGTCCTGGTCGAGGCCTATCTGCTTGACCAGGACATCGACCTCTACGGTCACGTACTGCGGGTGGAGTTCCTGGCCCGCCTGCGCGGCGAACGACGCTTTGATAGCGCCGAGGAGCTGGTGGCCCAGATGCACAAGGACGTCGAGCTGACTCGGCGGCTGTACGGGTGAGGTCGGCCGCGTCGGCTCTGCTAGCCTCACCGGCCGCATGACGATGACGCAGGAGCGAAAGCAGGAGTTGGTCACCAAGTTCGGCGCCAGCCCGACCGACACGGGTAAGACCGAGGTCCAGGTGGCGCTGCTCACCGAGCGGATCAACGAGCTCACCGAGCACCTGCGCTCGCACGGCAAGGACCATCACTCGCGGCGCGGACTGCTGATGCTGGTCGGCCGCCGCCGGCGCTTCCTCAATTATCTGCAGAGCAGCGATCTCGAGCGTTACCGGACGCTGATTCGCGAGCTCGGCCTGCGGCGGTGATTTCCGCCGGGCAACCGGCCCCGCCCTTCACCCTGAAGCGAGGCGACGGCCGCGATTTCACCAACGCCGACCTCGAGGGCCAGACGACCGTGCTCGTCTTCTACCCGTTCGCGTTCAGCCCGGTGTGTACCGGTCAGCTCCACCTCTACGAGGAAGTTCTGGACGAGCTGCACGAACGGGGCGCGACCCTCTACGGGGTGTCGTGTGACGCGACCTACTCTCAGACCGCCTTCCAGGAGAAGCTCGGCGTCAGCATCGAGCAGCTGTCGGACTTCGAGCCCAAAGGGGCGGTGTCCCGGGCCTTCGACGCCTACCACGAGGGCGGTTTCTCGCAGCGCGCGCTGGCCATCATCGGTCCCGACGGGGCCCTGCGGTGGACCTACCAGGCGTCTTCGCCGGGCGATCTCCCGGGCGCCAACCTGATCTTCGACGGCCTCGGCGCCTCGCCGTGGGCGAGCTGAGCTCCGCTCCGGTTCCCGCGCCCGGACCCGACGACCACGCGCGCGGGCCGGCCGACGGACCGGTCGTGATCGAGTACGCCGACTACGAGTGCCCGTTCTGCGCGGCGCTGCATGCCCGTCTGACCGCAGGACATGAGCTACGACTGGTCTTCCGGCACTTCCCGGTGCGCTCGAGCCATCCGCGGGCGTGGCCCACAGCCGCTGCCGCCGAGGCGGCAGCCGCCCAGGGGCGCTTCTGGGAGATGCACGACGCCCTGTTCGGCGATCAGGCCCGGCTCGAGGACCCGCACCTGTGGGAGCGCGCCCGGGCCCTCGGCCTCGACCTCGAGCGGTTTGACGCCGACCGCCGCAGCGATGAGGTTCGCGAGCGGATCAAACGCGACTTCCGCGCCGGGGTGCGGGCCGGGGTGGTGACCACGCCGACCCTGTTTCTGATCCTCGAGGGGCGCGCCGAGCGGATCGAGGCCGCGGCGCTGGTGCAGCGGCTCAGCCGGTAGCGCGCTCGGGTTCGGCCGGCTCGAGATCCTCGAGCGCGGGCGGCTGGCCCCTCAGGGGTCGACGCTCGGGGCGGCCCGACAGGGCGGCCCGGACGAGATCGAGCTGACGGGCCCCGATCGCCGGATCGACATGCTGGAAGGACCGGGTGGCCTCGCATACGCCCTTGACCATCATCAGGACATCGACGGCGCCGACGTCGTCGCGAACTGACCCCTCCGCCTGGGCGCGGTGCAGCAGGGCGTCGAGCACACTCATCATCTCGCTGTGGGCGGCGCGGATCTCGTCGTTGGTCAGCCAGGTGTCGTCAAGAGCGTCAGACAGCGCCCGGTCGGTCTGCTGCAGGCCGACTGACTCGTCGAGGAGGCCGAACAGGGCCTCCCCAGCGTCGTCGGCATCTAAGAGCGCCCGCCCGCGGTCGATCATCTGACGTATTCGCTGCACCACGATAGCCGCGATCAGGCGCTCCTTGGAGGGGAAGTTGCGAAATAGGGTTCCCCGCCCGACCCCGGCGCTATCGGCGATCTCGCCCACGCTGACCTCGAGCCCGCGCTCGCAGAAGATTGTCGTGGCGGCGTCGATCAGACGGCGACGATTGCGCTCGGCATCGGCCCGCAGCGGCTTACGCCCTGGATCCATTTGGGAGCAATTGTCCTCCAGGCTCACCGCCGCCGCGTCGGTGCCGGCCTAGGCCGGCGCCGCTGCCACCTGGCCCGCGGCCAGCTCGCGCTCGATTTCCCGTGTATGGGACTTGCGCAGGGCAAAGGTCATCGGGACGGCGCCGGCCGCGAGCATGATCGCCGCGGCCAGGACGGCCAGGTGATAGCCCGATACGCGCGCGGCCAGCTGACCGAGGTGGGCGGGCCCGGTTCCGTGCAGTGCGCTGCTGGTCTGACTCGCCGCGAGCGAGGCCAGGATCGCCAGTCCCAGCGAACCGCCGACCTGTTGGGCGGTGTTGAACAGACCCGAGGCCAGGCCGGCCCGACCACGATCCCGGCGCTGACCGGCAGGAAGGCCAGGCCGGCCCGCAGCGGGCTGTAGCCGAGGATCTCCTGGACGTACCAAACACAAGCGGACCGTGTGGTCCGTTTTCTCGGCGGCACCCTTCCAGCGAGACCCACTAGCATCAACTGGGTTCGGAACGAAAAGACGAATCGAAGAGACTCCGCCGACCGAAGGGCGGAGGAAGAAGGGAATTGAATATATGTCTGACGCCGTCAAGCGCGTCTCCGTCGAGATCGAGGGCAACGAGATCTCATTCGAGACCGGCAAGCTGGCTAAGCAAGCCTCCGGCGCCGTAGTCATCCGCACGGGTGACACGATGGTCCTCTGCACCGCGACGCGCGGAAATCTCCGCGAAGTCGACTTCCTGCCCCTCACCGTTGACGTGGAGGAGCGCATGTACGCCGCCGGGAAGATCCCCGGCTCATTCTTCAAGCGCGAGGGTCGCGCGGGGGAGAAGGCGACGCTCACCGCTCGCCTGATCGATCGGCCGATCCGGCCGCTGTTCCCCAAGGGTTGGCGTTATGAGACCCAGCTGGTGGCGCTGCCGATGTCGGTGGATCACGTCCACCCCTACGACATGCTGGCCATGAACGGCGCCTCAGCGGCGCTGATGATCTCCGACATTCCGTTCCCGAGCCCCGTGGGCGCGGTGCGGATCGGCAAGATCGACGGCAACTTCGTCGTCAACCCCGACGAGGAGGCGCTGCTGGCCGGGGCCGACCTCGACCTGATCGTGGCCGGCACCGAGGACGCGATCCTGATGGTCGAGGCGGGCGCCAACGAGATCCCCGAGGCTGAGATCCTCGACGCTCTCGACATCGCCCACGAGAACATCAGGAAGCTGTGCGCCGCCCAGCGTGAGCTGGCCGCCCAGGCCGGCAAGGCCAAGGTCGAGGTGCAGGCGCCGCAGGTCAGCGATGACCTCTACAGCCAGATCCAGGCTTCGCACGGCGTGGCCCTGGACGCCGCGACCCAAGTCGAGGACAAGCTCGAGCGCCAGGAGGCGACCAAGGCGGTCGAGGAGCAGATTCTCGAGCGCTATTCGGGAAGCCCCGAGTCAGAGACCTACGCCGAGTACCGGGTAAACGCCCAGCGGGCCTTCGACAAGCTCGAGAAGACGATGATCCGCGAGCGCATCGCGGTCCACAAGAAGCGCCCCGACGGTCGTGGCTCGGACGAGATCCGGCCGATCTCGATCGAGGTTGAGGTCGCTCCTCGCACGCACGGCTCGGCCCTCTTCACCCGCGGTCAGACGCAGGCCTTCAGTGTCGTCGCCCTGGGCACGACGCGCGAGGAGATGCGCTTGGACACGCTGGGTCTGGAGACGACCAAGCGCTACTTCCACCACTACAACTTCCCGCCCTTCTCGGTCGGGGAGGCGGGCTTCATGCGCGGTCCCAAGCGCCGCGACATCGGTCACGGCGCGCTGGCCGAGCGGGCGCTGGTGCCGATGATCCCCAGCCAGGAGGACTTTCCGTACACGATCCGCGTGGTCTCCGACATCCTGGAGTCCAACGGCTCCTCGTCGATGGCCTCGGTGTGCGGCTCGACCCTGTCCCTGATGGACGCCGGGGTGCCGATCAAACGCCCGGTCGCCGGGATCGCGATGGGCCTGATCAAGGAGGGGGATGACTACATCATCCTCACCGACATCGCGGGCGTCGAGGACCACCTCGGTGACATGGACTTCAAGGTCGCCGGAACCTCGGACGGGATCACCGCGTTGCAGATGGACATCAAGATCACCGGCGTCACGTTCGAGATCATGCGCGATGCGCTCGCGCAGGCCAAGGTCGCCCGGGAGTTCATCCTGGGCGAGATGACCAAGGTGATCGACACGCCCCGCAGCGAGCTGTCGCGCTACGCGCCGGGGATCTCCTCCGTCAAGATCGACCCCGAGAAGATCGGGCTGCTGATCGGCAAGGGCGGCGAGACCATCCGCGCATTGCAGGAGGAGTTCGAGTCCCAGATCGACGTCAACGACGAAGGTCAGGTTCTCGTCTATGCCTCCAACCGCGAGCTCGGTGACGCGCTCGTAGACCGGATCCGCTCGATGACCAAGGAGGTCGAGGTCGGTGACGAGTTCACCGGCAAGATCGTCAAGACGACGACCTTCGGCGCCTTCGTCGAGCTGGCCAAGGGCACCGACGGTCTGCTGCACATCTCCAACGTCGCTCCCGGGCGCCGCATCGACACGGTCGAAGAGGTGCTCAACAAGGGTGACGAGATCGCCGTCAAGGTGGTCGAGGTGGATCGCGAGCGAGGCCGGATCGGTCTGCGCCTGGCCGAGGATCCCGAGATCCAGGGTAAGAACGCCGAAGAGCTGCAGGCGATCGCCGCCGCCGAGAACGGCGGCGCTTCGCGAAGCCGGCCGCCACGCGACCGCGACCGTGGTCCGCGCGACCGTGATCGGGGTCGGGGTGGGGATCGCGACCGTGGTCGGGTTCGCGACCGCGACCCTGAGCGCAGCTAGCGCTCAGTGCGCGAAGAGCACCGCCTGACGACGCTCGAGTCGGGCGTCCGGATCGTGACGGAGGCCATGCCCTCCGTCCGGTCCGTGTCGCTCGGCTTCTGGGTCGGGACCGGCTCCCGACACGAGGCCGACGCCCAGGCGGGGCTGTCGCACCTGCTCGAGCACCTGCTCTTCAAGGGCACGGCCAAGTACGGCTCGCTGGAGATCGACCAGATCTTCGACGGCATGGGGGCCGAGCTCAACGCCGGCACCGGCAAGGAGACCACCTCGGTCTTCGCGCGGGTGATCGACGACCACCTGGCCGACGCCTTTGACGTGATGGCCGACATGGTCTTCCGGCCCATGCTGACCGATCTCGACTCCGAGCGCGAGGTGATCCTCGAGGAGATCGCCATGTACGAGGACGACCCGCAGGAGAAGGTCTTCGATCTGCTCGGCGAGGTGACCTTCGGCGATGACCCGCTGGGACGGGCGATCATCGGCACCGCCGAGGTCGTCTCCCAGACCCCGGCCGCCGACATCGCCGCCTTTCACGCCGCCCGCTACACGCCGGCCAACGTGGTCATCGCTGCGGCCGGCGCCGTGGATCACGACAAGTTCGTCCGCCTGGCCGCTGAGCGCGTTTCGCGAGCTGACGCGGACCGCCCCGGCCCCGGCGGCCCACCGGCCTCCGCCGAGCCGTTGCGCGAGCCCGACGGCGCCCGGCGCCGCTTTGAGCGCAAGGACACCGAGCAGTTTCATGTCTGCCTGGGTGCCTCCGGGCTCTCGCGCCACGACGACCGCCGCTTCGCGCTGCGCGTGCTCGACAACGTCTTCGGGGGCACCTCGTCGTCTCGGCTCTTTCAGGAGGTGCGCGAGCAACGCGGCCTGGCCTACGCGGTCTACTCGTTCGCCAGTGCTTACCAGGACACCGGCCAGATCGGCCTCTACGTCGGCACCCGGGGCGAGAACCTGAACGCCGCCCTGGCCGTGGTGGGTACCGAGCTCGCGCGCTGCGTGGAGGAGCCGGCGACCGCCGACGAGCTCCAGCGGGCCAAGGAGAACCTCAAGGGCCGCGTGGTCCTCGCTCTGGAGTCGACCGGGGCGAGGATGAACCGGCTCGGGTCTGAGGTGCTGGCCGGAGCCAAGCTGATGCCGATCGACGAGGTGATCGAGCGCATCGACGCCGTCTCCCATCAGGATCTGATCGACCTCAGCCGCGAGCTGTGGGCGCCCGAACGGCTCTCGGCGGCCGGGATCGGCCCCGACCAGGGTCGCTTCGACGACGCGTTGGCCGCGGTGGCGCCGGAACTGGCGCCCAGCGCGCCGTGATCCGGGTGGCGGTGGCCGGGGCGGCCGGCCGCATGGGCGAGACGGTCTGCGGCGCGGTCTCCGGAGCGTCTGACCTGGAGCTCGTCGCCCGCGCCGACCCGGCCCTGGGGGTCTCGGTCGAGCAGGCGCTCAAGGCTGGTCCCGACGTGCTCGTCGACTTCACCGTTCCCGACACCGCGCTGGTCAACGCGCGCCAGGCGGTCGAGGCCGGGGTACACGTGGTGATCGGGACGACCGGCTTCGCCCCCGCCGAGCTCGACGCCTTCCGGGGGGCGCCGGCCAATGTCTTCGTGGCCCCCAACTTTGCCATCGGGGCAGTGCTGATGATGCGCTTTGCCGCCGAGGCGGCCCGCCACATGCAAGCCGCGGAGATCATCGAGCTGCATCACGACGGCAAGCTCGACAAACCCAGCGGCACGGCCGCCCGAACCGCCGCCCTGATGGAGTTGGCCCGTGGCGAGGAGGGCTATGCGGTGCCAATGCACTCGGTCCGGCTCCCCGGGCTGGTCGCTCATCAGGAGGTGATCCTCGGCGACGTCGGCCAGACGCTGACCATTCGCCACGATTCGATCGACCGCCAGTCGTTCATGCCCGGCGTGCTGCTGGCCGTGCGCCGGGTCAGCGGACTGCAGGACTCGCCCGTGGTCGGGCTCGAGGGCCTGCTCTAGCGCGGCGGTCGAGCGGCCGTCGGAGCGCGCCCGCGCGCGGAGGTGATCGCGGCCTGGGTCAGACCCACGTACCAGTCGGTGACGTCCTCGCGGCTGACCGCGGGGTGATCGAGCCACCAGTTGGCCAGCGATTCGCCGGCCCCCACGATCGCGTGGGCCACGCCGTCGGAGGCGGGCGGCGTCAGCCCGGGCCAGGACCCGGTGCCGGCCTCAAGCATCCGGCGCACCTCGTCGACGATCTGGGTGCGCAGCTGGGCGACGAGCTTGACCAGCGGACGGCTGGAGGTGACCTCCCCGAACAGGACCTTCCACCCGTCACGGTGCTCAGAGACGAAGCACAGGAACTCGGAGATCGGCTCGCGCAGCCGGGCGCCGCGGGGAGCCTGCGCGCGATGGGCGCGGGCCAGGCGCTGCACGAGCTCCCGTCCGGTCCCCTCGATGTAGGCCGAGTAGAGGCCCTCCTTGGAGCCGAAGTAGGCGTAGAGCATCGGCTTGGACAGCCCGGCCAGCTCGGCGATGCGGTCCATCGAGGCGCGTTCGTAGCCATCAGACGCGAACACCTGACCAGCGACGGCGAGGATCAGCGGCTCGCGCACGGACCGCGGGACACCTCGGGTGCCGGTCCGGCGAGCGGCCCGGGAACCCGGCGCGCCGGAGGCTTGTGCCCCTCGTGGACTCAAATCGTGTAGAACTGTACCGAAGCGGATATTACTTCTGAGTAGAAAGCATATGCCGGAGAGAGGAGCCAGGCCCAACGTTCATCCCGTCCAGCGGCGCGTTCTGCGCGCGCTGGCGGCGCTGAGCTCGCCCCTGCTGCCCGACGACTACCTCGAGCTGGTCAACCCGCTGTGGTCCACGCGCGAGCTGCGCGGGCGGATCGAGCGAATCGACTCAGAGACCCCGGATGCCGCCACCGTGCTGATCAAGCCGGGCTACCGCTGGGGTGGGCACGAGGCCGGCCAGTATCTGCGCATCGGCCTTGACATCGAGGGCGTTCGGCACTGGCGGGCCTACTCACTGACCTCCGATCCCGCCCGCCCCGACGGGCTGATCAGCATCACGGTCAAGAACGTCGACGCGGGCAAGGTCTCGCCCTACCTGGTCCGGCGCGGACGCCCCGGGACGATCGTGGCGCTCGGCGGGGTAGAGGGCGATTTCATGCTGCCCGAGCGCCTCCCCGATCGGCTGCTGTTCATCAGCGCCGGCAGCGGCATCACCCCGATCATGAGCATGATCCGCCATCTGGATCGTTGCGGCGAGCTCGACGACGCCGTGCTCCTGCACTCGGCGCGCAAGTCCGAGCAGGTCATCTTCGGGGACGAGCTGCGCGCACTGGCCCAGCGCCACCCCAAGTTCGTCCTGCACGAGCAGCTCACCGCCGACGCCGGCCGGATGAGACCGGCCGACCTTGACGAGCTATGCCCCGACTGGCGCGAGCGCGAGACCTTCATCTCCGGCCCGACTGACATGCTCGATGCCTTCGGCGAACATTTCGACTCCGCCGCCCTCGACGAGCACTTGCACATGGAGCGCTTCCAGCCCAAGCTCGGCCTGGGCGATGGCGACGAAGGGGAGGGGGGCACGATCAAGTTCCTGACCTCCGAGACCGAGGCCGAGTCCGACGGGAGCGTCCCGATCCTGGTCGCCGGCGAGGAGGCCGGCCTGGAGCTGCCCTACGGGTGCCGCGAGGGCATCTGCCACACGTGCGTGGGCGAGCTGCGCAGCGGCCGGGTGCGCGATCTGCGCACGGGCAAGGTGCACGGCGAAGAGGGTGAGGTCGTCCGCACCTGTATCCATGCCCCCGAAGGACCGATCGAGATCGAACTTTGACCTGCGACACCGAGGAGAACACATGACAACCGCCGTACAGAACGGCCACGGCCCCTCAGCGACGCCCGCGGTCGACGCGTCCGAGAACCCCCTGCACCGGCTGACCTCGGAGCAGATCGAGGCCATCGGCAAGGAATTCGATCAGCTGCACGAGCAGGTCAAGGCCGACCTGGGCGAGCGCGACGCCACCTACATCCGCTCGATGATCGCCTTTCAGCGACGCCTGGCCCTGTTCGGCCGGGCCGAGCTGATCGCGTCGCGCTGGCGGGCCCCGTGGCTAGTGGGAGCCGCCACGCTCGGGTTCTCGAAGATCCTCGAGAACATGGAGATCGGCCACAACGTCATGCACGGCCAATGGGACTGGATGAATGACCCGGTCATCAACTCCAAGGTCTGGGACTGGGACACGGCCTCGACGGCCGAGGCGTGGCGTCATTCCCACAACTTCATCCACCACACCTATACCAACATCCGCGGCAAGGACCGCGACCTCGGCTACGAGATCATGCGGATCGACCCCGAGCAGAAGTGGTATCCGTTCTATCTGCTGCAGCCCTTCTACAACCTGATCCTGGCGAGCATGTTCGAGTGGGGCGTGGCTCTGCACGACCTCGACTTCGACGCCATCCGCAAAGGCGAGAAGAGCCAGAAGCAGGTGCGCAAGGAGCTCAAGGGGATCGCCGGCAAGGCGCGCACCCAGATCGTCAAGGACTACATCGCCTGGCCGGTGATCAGCGGCGCCGTGATGCTCGCGATCGAGGCCGGGGTCCTGGCGGCCAAGGCCCGCGACGAGACCCGAGCCCAGGGCCTGTCCCGCCAGACCCGGCGGCTGGCCCGCAAGGCCACCCGCAAGACGCCGGGAGGGCCGGACACCCTCCTGGGCCAGCTCGTCGCTCGACGCGCCTTCCGGGAGCCGTTCAAGCGCACGCTCACCGCCAACGTGGCGGCCAACCTGATCCGCAACGTCTGGTCCTACGCGATCATCTTCTGCGGCCACTTCCCCGACCAGACCTACACCTTCACCCAGGAGGAGACGGCCGAGGAGACACGCGGCGGCTGGTACGTCAGGCAGCTTTTGGGCGCCGCCAACATCGACGGCGGCCCGCTGTTTCACGTCATCAGCGGCAACCTCGGTTACCAGGTCGAGCATCACCTGTTCCCCGACATGCCCAGCACGCGCTACGGCGAGATCGCGCCCAGGGTGCACGAGATCTGCGAGCGCTACGGCCTGCCCTATAACTCGGGCCCGTTTCATCAGCAGCTGGGGATGGTGCAGCGCACGATCCTGCGCCTGGCGCTCCCGGGCGGCCACGCGCGCCCGAAGCCGGGGCCCTACCAGGGACCGCGGTACCGGGGCAAGGGCGAGCGTGACGCGCCCGATCGCCGCCCTGCCTCGCCCGGTCGCTGACCGCGCCGGCGGCACCTTCGCTACGGTTTCCCGCCGATGGCGATCGAGATCACCGCCGTGCGCGGCTTGCGCGACCTGCGGGAGTTCGTGCAGCTGCCGTTTCGCCTGCACGCGGGGACGCCCTGGATCCCGCCGCTGAAGCTCGAGCGCTACGCGTTTTTGACCCGCAAGCTCAACCCCTACTTCACCCACGGCGAGGCCGAGTACTTCCTGGCCCGCCGCGAGAGGCGGGTGGTCGGCCGGGTCACCGCCCAGATCGATCGCGCGTTCAACGATTTCCACTCCGACAGCTGGGGGATGTTCGGTTTCCTCGAGTTCGAGGACGACCAGGAGGTCCTGGACTCGCTGTTGGGGGCCGCGGCGTCTTGGCTGCGCGGGCGCGGCTGCGAGCGGATGGTGGGCCCGATGGACTTCCAGCTCAACGACGAGGCCGGCGTCCTGATCGAGGGCTTCGAGCTCGAGCCGCTGATCCGCCAGTCGTGGCACCCCCCGTACTACCAGGGGCGCTGCGAAGAGGCCGGGCTGAGCAAGGCGATGGACCTGCTGAGCTGGGATCTGTCGATCTCCGACCGCGAGCGGATGAACCCCGCGCTGCCCCGGATCGCCGAGCGGGCCAAGACGAAGCACCAGATCACGATCCGCAAGATGTCGCGGCGTCACCTGCGGCGCGAGCTGGATGAGTTCGCCACCGTCTACAACGCCGCGTGGTCTCGCAACTGGGGCTTCGTGCCCTACTCGAAGGAGGACCTCGACGAGTACGCCCGCACGCTGCAGCTCGTGTACTCGCGAGACTGGTTCATGATCGCCGAGCAGGAGTCGAAGACCGTCGCGATGGCGATCACCATCCCCGACGTCAACCAAGCTCTGAAGCGGATGCGCGGCCGCCTGCTCCCGCTGGGCTGGTGGTACTACCTCAATCGCTCGCGGATCATCGACCGGGTGCGGGTCGGCTTCCTCGGCGTGATCCCCGAGTACCAGCACACCGGGGTAGCCGCCGCGCTCTACATCGAGCACTTCGACGTCGCTAGCCGGAGCAACCAGAAGGCCGGCGAAGCGGGCTTCATCCTGGAGTCGAACACCTCGATGAACCGAGGCCTGGAGGCGATGGGCGGCCGCGTCGTCAAGCGCTACCGCGTCTATGAGCGGCTGCTCGACGAAACGGACACCGGGCCACGGGGGTGATTCCGCCCGGCTGCGCGCTAGGTTAAGTATTGGTCTGAGTCACTAGGCGGAGGTGTTCATGCAGTGGACAACGAACGTGCTCGTCGTGGCAAAAGTCACCGCCAGGTCGGCTGAGCTGACGAGCGCGATGGCCGGCCGCGCCGAGCGCGGTCCGGTCAAGTTCACGCTGGTCATGCCCGCCAGTCCCGTCGCCGGCGGGCGTGAGGCCGCGAGCAAGATGCTCGACGAGGCGCTCGAGCACCTGCGCGCCGCCGGACTGGAGGTGGAGGGTCGCGTCGGCTCCAGCGATCCGATCCTCGCCGTCAGCGACGAATGGGACCCCAAGCGCTACGACGAGATCATCCTCTCGACGTTGCCGATGCGCTTCTCCAAGTGGCTGCACGCCGGGCTGCCCGAGCGCGTCGCTCGGCTCACGGACGCGCGTGTCACGCACGTCGTCTCTGAGCCGCCCAAGCCCGAGGTGCAGGCCGAGCCGGCCCCCGTGCACGAGAAGCAGGGCGTGATCGCCCCGCTGTCGGTCCTCGGCTGGGGCGGGCACCGAGACCGGTAGAGCTGCGGCTCCTGGCTCCTGCGATAATCGATTGGATGGTGAACCTCGGCGCGCTCCTGACCGCGATGGTCACGCCGTTCGACGCCCGGGGCCGCGTCGACGAGGAAGCTGCAGTCGCGCTGATGAACCATCTCGTCGCGCACGGCTCTGACGGCTTGGTCGTTTGCGGGACGACCGGAGAGTCCGCGACGCTCGACGACGAGGAGCAGCTCGGCATGATCGACCTGGCGGTGCAGGAGATGCGTGGCCGCTGCACGATCGTCGCCGGCGTGGGCTCCAACGACACCCGCCACGCCGTCGAGCTGACCGAGCGCGCCTCGCAGCTGGGGCCCGACGCGCTGCTGGCCGTCAACCCCTACTACAACCGTCCCAGCCAGCGCGGGATCGTGGCCCACTTCAAGGAGGTGGCGCGCGCCACCGAACTCCCGATCCTGCTCTACAACATCCCCCAGCGGACCGGCTCTGACATGGACAACGAGCTGCTGGCCGAGCTGGGACAGCTCGATCACGTGTTCGGCGTCAAGCAGGCCAATCCCGACAACCTGGCGAAGATCGACGGGATGGTGATCTACGCCGGGAACGACGACCTCCTCGCCGACGTGCTCGACCTCGGCGAGCCCGGTGGCGTGCTGACCGGCAGCCACCTGTTCGGTGACGAGATGCACCGGATGGTCGACGAGCCCGAGCGCCGGCACGAGATCGACCAGAGCCTGCAGGACGTCTACCGCGATCTGGCCATCGCCCCCGCCGCGTGCAGCCTCAAGGCGGCGCTCGGCATGCTGGGGATCGAGGTCGGCGCCCCGCGGCTGCCCTACGTGGAGCTCGACGACTCCGAGCTCGCGGTCGTGCGAGCGATGCTCGAGCGCCACGAACTGCTCGCGACCGCCGCGTGAACAGGCCGAGCGGAGGCCCAGCGTGAGCAGGCTGCGGGTCCTGCCGCTCGGCGGGCTTGGGGAAATCGGCAAGAACATGACCGTCGTCGAGTACGGCGGTCGGATCGTCGTGGTCGACACCGGGCTTCGGTTCCCCACCACTGAGATGCTCGGAATCGACCTGGTGCTGCCGGACTTCGGCTATCTGCGCGAGCGGGCCAAGGACATCGAAGCGATCGTGATCACCCACGGGCACGAGGATCATCTCGGCGCGTTGCCGTGGGTCCTGAGAGAACTAGGCGAGCACGCACCGGCGGTCTACGGCGGACCGTTGACGGTGGCGATGGCGCGCTCCAAGCTCGACGAGCACAACCTCAAGGAGGTCCACCTCGAAGACCTCGCGACGGGCGAGGACGTGGCGCTGGGGCCGTTCGGACTCGAGCTCGTGCACATGACCCACTCGATCCCGGATTCGTGCGCCGTCGCGCTGCGGACCGAGCTCGGGACCGTGCTACTGACCGGGGACTACAAGTTCGACCAGACCCCGGTCGACGGGCCACCAGCCGACGTCGCCCGGCTGGCGGAGCTCGGCTCAGAGGGCGTCCTGCTCCTGTGTGGGGACTCCACCAACGCCGACCGGCCGGGGTTCTCGCCTTCCGAGCGCGAAGTCGGCCCCCACCTCGAGGAGGTGTTCGCGCGCGCTGAGGGGCGGATCGTCGTGACGAGCTTCGCGTCCAACATCCACCGGGTCCAGCAGGTGATCGACGCCGCCGCGTCGCTCGGACGAAAGGTCGCGCTGGTCGGCCGTTCGATGCGCAAGAACGTCAACATCGGCCGCTCGCTCGGCCACATCGAGATCCCGGACGGCATCATGCTCCAGCCCCACGAGGTCGAAGACTGGCCCGACCACAAGGTCGTGGTGATCTCCACCGGCTCGCAGGGAGAGCCGCTCTCGGCGCTACGGCGCATGGCCTATGACGACCACCGCCAGATCACGCTGCACCGTGGGGACACCGTCGTATTCTCGGCCACCCCGGTTCCCGGCAACGAGCGCGCCGTCAACGAGACCATCGACCGCCTCTACCACATCGGCTGCAGCGTGATCACCCCGCGAGACGCCCCGATCCACGCCTCCGGGCACGGCTACATAGAGGAGCTCAAGCTAATGCTCAACCTGGTGCGGCCCCGGTACGTGATGCCGGTCCACGGGGACCACAAGCGGATCCACCTGCACGCCGAGATCGCCGACGCGGTCGGGATCGATCCCGACGCCGTGTTCGCCGGCGAGAACGGACTCCCGCTCGAGATCGACGAGCGCGGCGCGCGCTTCGGCGCACCCGAGCACGCTGGGATGATCTTCGTCGACGGGGTCGACATCGGCGATCCCGCCGACGTGGCGCTGCGCGACCGGCGGATGCTGTCCGCCGACGGCATCTTCATCGTCGTCGCGACCGTCTCCGAGCAGACCGGCGAGTCGGTCGTCCCACCCGAGGTGATCTTCCGCGGCGTGCCGTTCATCGAACAGGCCGACGGGCTGGTGCACGACATCCGTGCGGAGATCGAGCGCTCGCTCGCCGAGGCCGCCCAGGATGGCGTCCGCGAGATCGACCTGCTCCAGCAGGAGCTCCACGACGACCTCGCGAGCTTCGTCTACGAGCGGTTGCGGCGCCGGCCGATGGTGCTACCGGTTGTCGTCGAAGTCTGACCCTTCACCGAAGCCACCGGCGCGTCCCCCGGTTGCGCCGCCGGGAGGCGGATCACGAACCGAGTCCCGGTGCCGTTCTCGGGACGCTGCATCGTGACCGTGCCACCGTGCGACTGCGCGACGGCGCGCACGATCGCCAGCCCCAGGCCTGACCCGCGGCCCCCGTCCCGCCCGCCGCGCACGAACCGCTCAAACACTCGATGCTCCAGCTCAGGGGCAATCCCAGGGCCGGCATCCTCGACGATCAGCACCGCCGCTCCATCGCTCAGTTCGGTGCTCGCGCGGATCTGCGTCCCGGGGGGCGTGTGGCGGACGGAGTTCTCGAGCAGGTTCAGGACCAAACGATGAAGCTCGTCACGCACGCCGGCCACGAGCGCGGAGTCGGGGCGCAGGGACAGCTCGTGGCGCTCGGTCAGCGGCCCGAGCTCGGCGGCGGCTTCGACGAGCACGCCGGCCAGGTCGGTCAGGCGGCGCTGCTTGACGCGGCGAGAGTCGGCGCGCGCGAGCAGCAGCAGGTCGCCGACGAGCCTGCGCATCCGCCGGGTCGATCGAAGCGCGGCGTCGACCGTCTCGGCCTGCTCGCCGTCAAGCTCCTCGGCCAGCAGCTCGAGGTTGGCGAGCACGCTGGTCAGCGGGGTTCGGAGCTCGTGCGATGCATCGGCGACGAACTCCCTCTGGCGGTCGAGCATCGCCTGGGTGTCGCTGCGCGCCGAATCGAGCGCCCCGAGCATGCCGTCGAGCGTGCGCGCCAGCTCGGCGATCTCGTCCTCGGCCTCGGGGTGGGGGAGGCGCCGGCTGGCGTCTCGGGTGCGCTCGATCTCCCGCGCCGCGTCGGTCAGCTCGACGATCGGGCGCACCGCGCGCGCTGACACGAACAGACCGGCGATCAGCGCCGCCACCGTTCCCCCGAGCACGCCGAGCAGCAGGAACACCTGCACCTCGGCGATCGTGTGGTCGACGTCGGAGAGGGGTAGGGCGTAGAGCAGCGTCGCGTGGCTGGAGGGTCGCACCTCCAGCTGGCGCACCACCACCCGATAGCCGTTCTGCGTGAACGTCGCCGATGGCTTGTCCGGCGCGGTGCTGAAGTACTGCGGCTTGAGCCGCGCCTTGGGCGCCCGGATGTCGTTCTGCGTGCACTGCAGGATCCCGTCGGTCGAGTCGAAGATCCGGATCTGCGCCTGCTCGACGAGCGCGAAGTCACCGAGGTGGACTTTGGTTTGCTTGCAATCCAGCGTCCCGCGCGAGTCAAAGCGCAGCTTGCGGTTGAGCTCGGTGTAGAGCTGCTCGACGTTCGAGCCCTGCTGATTGTTGAACTGGGTCCGCACCTGGCGGTTGGTGAGCGTGCCGACGATCGCGGCGAAGCCGGCCAGGATGACGAAAGTCAGCGCCGCTGAGCCGCCGGCCAGCCGCCAGCGGATCGGGACCGACCTATACGCGGAGAACGTAGCCCGCGCCGCGGATCGTATGTAGGAGCCGGGGCTCGCCATCGGCTTCGAGCTTCCTCCGTAGGTTGGAGACGAACACCTCGATCGTGTTCGTCATTGAGAAGGGGTCATATCCCCACACCTCGTCCAGCAGCCGCTGGCGCGAGATCACGATGCGCTCGTTGCGCATCAGGTATTCGAGCAACTCAAACTCTCGTTGAGTTAAATCGACCGGACGCGCGCCGCGGAAGACCTCGTGGGTGTCGGGGTTCAGCTTCAGGTCTCCGACCCCCAGGTTGGCCTGCCCCCGGGGTGGCCGGCGCCGAAGCAGGGCCCGCAGGCGCGCGAGCAGCTCTTGGCGCTCGAACGGCTTGACAAGGTAATCGTCGGCGCCGGCGTCGAGGCCCTCGACGCGCGACTCGACCGCGTCCCGCGCCGTCAGAACCAGGATCGGGACGTCGTCGTCCTGGTCACGCAGGCGCCTGGCGACCTCGAGCCCGTCGAGGCGGGGAAGCCCCAGATCGAGGATCACCAGGTCGGGGAGGAAGCCGTGCGCCTGTTCGAGCGCCACGATCCCGTCCTCGGCGACCCGGACCTCGTAGCCCTCCATCCGCAGCGAGCGCTTGAGCACCTGCGCGATCGCGTCGTCGTCCTCGACGACCAGGACCCGGGGGGGACGCTCGTATTCAGCCATCGCTCGAGCCAGATGGTAGGGGCAGCAAAGGCGCTCCGCGCGGGCAGGAGCGGCGCCGCGGCCGTCGAAGCCATCAGTTCGGACATGGCCACCAGCCGCAAGCGCAAGCCGACCACGCGCAAGGCGCCGCCCAAGCGCGCGAAGCGCTCGCTGCTCGCGAGCCGTCCGGCGCTGCCGAGCTTCGCGCTCCAAGCCCATCACGTCGACATCTTCGGCCTGGCGATGATCGCGGTCGGGATCTTCCTCGGGGGGATCGCGTACGTGCACTGGGCGGGAGGGGCCGTCGGCGGCAGCGCCGTGCAGGCGATCAGGTTCGCGTTCGGCGCGCTCGGCTACGCCGTGCCCGCCGGGCTCGTGGCCGCGGGCGCGATGATCTTGATCCGCGAGCTGCGACCGCCCGCGCGCCCGGTGCGGACCGGCCTGGTGTGCCTGGTCGCGGCGCTGACCCTGGCGCTCGCGGCCGGGACGCTCGGGATCGGTCCGGGCCCGGTGCCGCCGCACGAGTTCTGGCACTCGGCCCTGTTCAAGACGCGCGGGGGGGCGGTCGGGCAGGCGGAGCTGTGGCTGACGTCGCATCTGTTCTCGAACCTCGGAGCGAACATCCTCGCCGTGTTCCTGCTGCTCGCGGGGCTGATCCTGGTCAGCGGCGCGACGTTGGCGGGAATACTCCGGGCCACCGGGACTGGGGTGCTCGGGACGAGCCGCGCGCTGCGGCGCTCGACCGAGGACCTGGCGGCCACGGTCGCGCGCCGCCCGGCGACCGCAGCCGCGCGCGCCCATGCCGCAGACAACGCCACGTTCTCGGGTGGTCCGCTGCTCCCGCCCGAGCCGGACACGACCGAGCTGATCGTCCGTGCCACGCACGTCGAGGCGCCGCCGATCGGTTCCGAGGACGAGTCGATTGCGGGTGACGGGTTCGAGCCGGTGGACGAGATCGAAGCTGCCCTGGTGGACGAGGAAGGTCCAGCGCCAGGCCCGCCCCGCCCCGGCGGGGCCGGCCCGATCTCCCCCGAGGACCTGACGCCCCGTGGCCGGTTTAGGGCCTCGATCACCGACGATCCCGACTTCCAGTGGCGCGTTCCGGGCACCCGACTGCTGACGCGCTCGACCGGCGAGGCCGCCAAGCCCGACACCGCCGGTCAGGAGCAGGTGGCGAGGACCCTGGTCGAGACGCTCGGGCACTTCGGGATCGACGCAAAGGTGGTCGGGCGCGTGACCGGACCGCATATAACCCGTTACGAGATGCGCCTCGCCCCCGGGATCAAGGTCTCGAAGGTGGCGCAGCTCAAGGACGACCTCGCGTACGCCCTCGCCGCGACCGACATCCGGATCCTCGCCCCGATCCCCGGCAAGCAGGCGGTCGGGGTGGAGGTCCCCAACGCCCGCCGCAAGATCGTGAACCTCGGCGACGTGTTCCAGGAGCCGCCGCCCGACTGGTCTCCTCTGACCGTGTGGCTCGGCAAGGACATCGCCGGTCGCGCGATCGGCGCCGACTTGGCGAAGATGCCTCACCTGCTCGTCGCGGGCACCACCGGCGCCGGCAAGTCGGCGTGCGTGAACGCGATGCTGTCAAGCATCCTGCTGCGCGCCACTCCGCACGAGGTGCGGCTGGTGCTGGTCGATCCCAAGCAGGTCGAGCTCAACCACTACGAATCGATCCCCCACCTGCTGACTCCGGTGATAACCAGCCCGCGGATGGCCGCCAACGCGCTGCAGAACCTGGTCAAGGAGATGGAGCAGCGTTACTCGATCATGTCGCTGGCCCGGACGCGTTCGCTTCCCGAGCTCAACCGAGCGCGGGCGAAGCGCGGCGAGCCCGCACTGCCGTACATCCTGTGCGTGATCGACGAGCTCGCCGACCTGATGATGGTCGCGCCGGCCGACGTGGAGGACTCGATCATCCGCCTCGCGCAGAAGGCCCGCGCGGTCGGAATCCACCTCGTGCTCGCCACCCAGTCACCGCGGGTCGACGTGATCACCGGCATGATCAAGGCCAACGTCCCCTCCCGGATCGCGTTCGCCGTCTCGAGCCAGACCGATTCGCGCGTGATCCTCGACTCGGGCGGCGCCGAGTCGCTACTGGGGCAGGGTGACATGTTGTTCTCGCCGGTCGGCTCATCGAAGCTGCAGCGGATCCAGGGCGCCTACATCGACGAGGAGCAGATCCTCGAGCTCACCGACGGCTGGCGCCGCCAGGGCGAGCCCGAGTTCCACGCGGAGCTGCTCGAAGAGGTGGTGAGCGACGAGGAGCCCGCCGGCGACGACGACGCGCTGCACCCCGACGAGGATCCGCTGCTCCAGGAAGCGATCTCGATGGTCGCGCAGATGGGCACCGCGTCCACGTCGATGCTGCAGCGTCGCCTGCGCCTCGGCTACACCCGCGCCGGGCGGCTGATCGACATGCTCGAGCGCCGCGGGATCATCTCGGGCTACGAGGGGTCAAAGCCGCGCCAGGTGCTGATCACCGAGGCCGACGTACCTCGGATCCTCTCGCACCTGGCCGAGGCCGATGGACCGTCCGGGATCCCAGCCAGGGTGCCGGACGCGCCCGAGGCGCCCGACGAGCTCGACGGCCCCGACCCAGACTAAGGCGCCGGTAGCCTTGTGCGGCGATGGCTGAAATCGGCGCCAGACTACGAGAGGCGCGGATGCGCGCCAAGGTCGACATCAACGAAGTCGAGCTGCGCACCAAGATCCGGGCCAAGTACCTGCGCGCGATGGAGAACGAGGAGTGGGACCTGCTGCCCGGCGAGGTCTACGCCAAGAGCTTCCTGCGCACCTACGGGGATTATCTCGGCCTCGACTCGCGCCAGCTGATCGATGACTTCAAGAGCCGCTACGAGCGCCCCACAGATCACGAGCTGCGGCCGATCGCCCCACTTGGACGCGAGCGCGAACGAGCCCGCCGGGGCCCGCTGGTGCCGCCGTGGGCGATCATCGGCGTGGTGCTGGTGGCAGTCGTGGCCGTGCTCTGGGTCGTCGGCAACCTGAGCAACCAGAAGGCCGCGACGACCCCCACCCACGCCAGCGTCACGCGACACCACGCCCGATCCCGGCACCACCGCGGCAGGACCCACGCGGCCGCGAGGCCGAGCGCGGTCAAGCTCGAGCTGGTGCCGACCGGCCAGGTCTGGGTGTGCGTCATCAGCGGTACGGGGAAGAAGCTGATCCCGGGTCAGATCTACGACACCGGCCAGACGATCCCGGTGCAGACCGCTCCCAAGCTGCTGATCACGCTCGGCAACGCATCGGTCAAGATGAAGATCAACGGCGCGACAGTCCCGGTCCCGCCCTCGTCCAGCTCGGTCGGCTACGAGCTGCTGCCGGGATCGCACCGGCTGCTGCCGGCCTCCCAGCAGCCGCGCTGCGCATGACTAGCGCGGGACCGCCGCGCGCGGGCATCCTGGTGACCGGAACCGAGGTGCTGACGGGGATCATCGTCGACCGCAACGGCCCCTGGCTCTCGGAGCGGCTGGTCGAAATCGGCGTCGACGCGGCGATGATCCAGATCGTCGGCGACCGTCCGAGTGATCTCCTTGACGCACTCCGGTTCATGCGGGATCGGGGGATGGCGCTGATCGTGACCAGCGGCGGACTGGGGCCGACGGCGGACGACCTGACGGCCGAGATCGTCGGCCGGTTCAGCGGCCGTGAGATGGTGCTCGATTCTGCACTCGAGGAAAGGATCGCCGACATCCTGCGCCCGATGATGAAGCGCTGGCCCGGCATCGACGAGGAAGCGATCCGCCGCTCGAACCGCAAGCAGGCGGTGATCCCGGAGGGTGCTACGGTGCTCGAGCCGGTCGGCACCGCGCCCGGGCTGGTCGTGCCCCCACGACAGGGAACGATCCCGGCCGTGGTCGTGCTTCCGGGTCCCCCGCGCGAGCTGCAGCCGATGTGGGAGGCGGCCAGGGCGACGGACGCGTTCGCCGCCGCGATCACCGGCGCGACCACTTACCGGCGCGAGATCGTACGGTTGTTCGGGATCCCGGAATCGGAGATCGCGAACACCCTTCGCGCCGCGCAGGACTCCGGCCTGGCGCTGGAGCCACTCGAGATCACCACCTGCCTGCGGAGAGGGGAGATAGAGATCGCCACCCGCTTCGAGCCAGCCGCCGAGCCCGAGTACGACGCGCTGCTCGGTTTCATCGCCCAGCGTCACCGCGACACGCTGTTCTCGCGGGACGGCTCGACGATCGACGAGCAGGTCGCGGGGCTGCTCGGCGGCCGGACCATCGCCGTGGCGGAATCTTGCACGGGCGGCGGGCTCGCGCTCCGGCTCACCGACCGGGCCGGCTCCTCGGCCTACTTCCTCGGCGGCGCGGTCGTCTACTCCAACGCGGCCAAGGTCGGCCTCGCCGGTGTGAACCCCGAGCTGATCGAGCACTTCGGCGCAGTCTCCACCGAGGTCGCGCAGGCGCTGGCCGACGGGGTGGCAGCGCGCTTTGGAGCGCAGATCGGCGTCGGCATCACGGGCATCGCCGGTCCGGGCGGAGGGACCGAGGAGAAGCCGGTCGGGTTCGTGTGCATTTCGGTCTGCGACGGTGACGGGCGCCGGCTCACCCGCAGCGCGCGGATGCCGGGCGGGCGAAGTGACGTGCGCGATCGCTCGGTCACGGTCGCGATGCACCTGCTGGCCCGGCTGCTGCGCGGGGAAGGGGATCGTCGGCCGTGACCCTCGGGCGCGCCAGGCTGTTCGCGGCGCTCGAGCTCCCCCCGCCGATCCGGACCACCCTGGTCCGGTGGCACCGCGCGCAGCTCGGCGTCCTAGACGGGCTGCGCGGGGTGGACGCGGAGGCGCTGCACGTGACGCTCTGCTTCCTCGGCTCGCAACCGGTGCAGCAGATCGAGGCGATCGCCTCAGCGTGCCGGACGCTGGCCTGCGAGCCTCCCGTTCCCCTGTCGATGGGGGAGCCTCGCTGGCTGCCGCCGCGGCGCCCGAGGGTGCTCGCGATCGGGCTGCGGGACGACGAGCGCCGCCTGGCGGCGACGCAATCCCTGCTCTCGCAAGCGCTCCAGACCGGCGGCTGGTATGAGCCCGAGCGGCCGTTCCTCGGCCACGTCACGCTGGCGCGATCGGCGGGCGGCTCACGGGTGCGCCCGATCGAACTCTCCCCGCCGGCTGCGGCGCCCTTCTCGGTCACGGCGGTCGCGCTGCTGCGCTCTCATCTCGGCCGGCCGGGCGCTCGGTATGAGCGTCTGGCGAGAGTGCGGCTGAAGGGCAAGTGAGCGTCCCCTGCCTTCAGTGCGCAAACCCGCACGCGCCCGTGGCCTGCTTGAACGCCGGCGACCCGGTGTTGATCGTGTGATCGCCTAGCCGCGCGCCGCGCCAGGCGAATCCGGCTCGGCTCTGCTCGACGTTGAGGTCCGCCGTGAGCAGGTTCGCGCGCTTCACGCTAATGGCAGCTGCGTCTCGATCCACTTCTCGAACGCCGGACCGCTCTCGAGGCTGACGATCACCGCGTAGCGGATCCCCGGGCCGTGGTGATAGCCGCCGTGGTACAGGAACTCCGAGTCGACCACAGCCTGCTGGTAGCGCGGCAGGGCGATCCTGACCTCCGTGCGCTTGTCGAACTGATCCCTGCGCACGACCAGGGAGCTCGAATCGTCGTCGGTCAGCTCGAGCCAGAGCCGTACCACCCAGCCGTTCTGATCGGGATCGTTGGCCGCGTTGTTGTTGTCCAGGTGCAGCCCCCAGCGACACTCGCGCATCGTGTTGGGCTTCATCTTGAGCAGCTGCACGCGCCCGAAGCGGGCGCCGATCGACTCGACCCAGCTGACGAGCGTGGGGCACTTCTTGGCGTTCTCGGTCCAGACGCCGTCGAGGTCGGGCTTGCCGTAGGCCTCGAACCCCTT
>JBPCQU010000291.1:0-9402 GCA_050997795.1 Solirubrobacteraceae bacterium
GCAGGAACCAGAGCCGGAAGAAGATGATCGCGAACATCGCCAGCGCGAAGCTGCCGACGACGGCGACCCGCAGCGCGAGCTGCGGCGTCATCGGCGGCCGGCGATCCTCGGGGAGCTGGATCATTGCGAGCCTCTCGAGATCTGGTCGAGGCGCTGCGATGGCCGCTGAAGCGGACTAAGGCCCCCGGTCGTGTACGCGCGGCGGCGCCGGCGGCGGGGATCGTCGGGTAGCGCGGGTTGCACGATCCGGCGCACGAGCGCGTACACCGGCAACGCGAGCAGCGTGTTGACCAGCACGGTGACGAAGATCTGCTGCAGGAGCAGCAGGCTGACCGGGGCGTCGACGCCGAGCAGGAACTGGATCAGCGTCATCCCGATCCCAGCCACAGCTGTCGCCGCGGCGCCGGCGGCGAGCGGGACGAGCCCGTGCGCGGGGTCGCGCAGCTCACGCAGACGCCCCGCCCAGTATCCGATCGCGATGTACAGAAGTGAGGTGACGCCGAGCGTCTGGACCAGCACCGTGTCGACCAGCAGTCCGGTGCCGAAGCCCATGATCGCTCCGGGGAGCGAGCCTGCCAAGAGCCCGACGGATACCACCACCAGCGGCGACAGGTCGGCGCTGACGCCGAAGATCGAGATCTGCGAGACCGCCGATTCCTGGATCACGACGGTCACGAGGGCAAGCGCGACCAGCCGCAGCGGCAGACGGAGCGACCCGGTCAAAATCAAGGCACCTGGGCGCGCGCGGCGCCGGCGTGGGGGTGAATCAGGATCTGGACGACCGACAGGTGACGCAGGTCAGCCGCCGGGACCACCGGCACCTGCTGGCTGTTGACGAGCTCGTTCTGGTTGACGTTGTTCGACACCTGTCCGATCGGGATCCCCGGCGGATACAGCGAGTCCAGCGCCGGATCCGCGGGGTCCTCGAAGCCCGCGGTGACCACTCGCTGACCGGCCTGGATCGGGGCATTGGACGGCAGCTGCTGCAGCAGCAGCTGGTTGGGGTTGCCGACGGCCGGCACGAGCACCCCGGTGTCGCTGCCCGGGGGGTCGAAGACCTGGGCGGTGACGGCGAACGAGTGGTCGGTGATCAGCGTCACCACCGAGACGGCCGGGTCCAGGGTCGTGACTTTGCCGACCAGGGCGCCGTCGCCGGTGACCGGATCGTTCATGCCGACGCCGTCGTCAGAGCCCTTGTCGACCGTGATCGTCTGATACCAGAGCGTCGGATCGCGTGAGATCACGCCGGCGGTGACCGGACGGTAGGAACTGATCGAGTTGGTGTTGTCCAACCGCACCTGCGCTGCCAGCTGGTTGGCCAGGGTCGCCTTCTGCTGGTAGTAGTCCAGCTGCTTGGTCAGGGTGTTGACCTGCTTGCGCAGCTGGTCTGACTCGGACTTGGCGTGCAGCGTGTCTGAGAACCAGCCGGCGACGTCCTTGACCGGAGACAGGACCGTGCTCGCTCCCTGCTGGATCGGCGAGATCACCTCGACGATCCCGCGCTGCACGTTGTGCAACGGGCTGCTCGGCGACTCGCCGAAGTAGGCGGTCAGCAGGATCAGGGAAACGCCGACGAGCAGCGCGAGCACTGCGCGCCGCCGCCGAACCTGTTTGTCATGCATCCGCTACGTGTCTCCAAAGTTTGCTCCGCGCGCCTTCGATTACTGGAAGCTAGTACCTAGTACCGGCGACGACGGTTGCGTGAATTCTTACTCGAACGGTGGATCGCTTCGAACTCCTCCAGCGATCGGCCCGATCCGACCGCGACGCACGTCAGCGGAGACTCCGCCAGGTGCGCCGGCATCTGCGTCTCGTGGCGCAGCCGCTCTTCGATCCCCTGCAGCAGTGACCCGCCTCCGGCGAGCATGATGCCGCGATCCATGATGTCAGAGGCGAGCTCGGGCGGGGTCCGGTCGAGCGTCTGCTTGACGGCGTCGATGATCTGCGACACGGGCTCCTCGAGCGCCCCGCGGATCTCTTCGCTGGTGAGGATCACCGTCTTAGGAAGTCCGGAGACCATGTCGCGGCCCCGAATCTCGGCCTGGACCTCCTCGGGCATCGTGAACGCCGAGCCGATCTCGAGCTTGACCTCCTCGGCCGTCTGCTGGCCGATCAGCAGCTTGTACTCCCGCTTGACGTAGTTGATGATCGCCTCGTCGAGCTCGTCGCCCCCGACCCGGATCGATTGCGAGACCACGATCCCGCCCAACGAAATAACCGCGACCTCGCTGGTTCCCCCGCCAATGTCGACGACCATCGAGCCGGTCGGCTCCCCCACCGGCAGCCCGGCGCCGATCGCCGCCGCCATCGGCTCCTCGATCAGGTAAGCCTGGCGTGCCCCGGCCGACAGGCAAGCCTCCTCGACGGCGCGCTTCTCGACGCCCGTGACTCCACTCGGGACGCAGACGACCACGCGGGGGTGCGCCCAGCGGTTCTGGTGCACCTTCTGGATGAAGTGACGGAGCATCTCCTCGGTCACTTCGAAGTCGGCGATCACGCCGTCCTTGAGCGGACGGATGGCCGAGATCGTCCCCGGCGTCCGCCCCAGCATCCGCTTGGCTTCGATCCCGACCGCGTGCACCTCGCCGGTGCGCGAGTCGACCGCGACGACGCTCGGCTCAGACAGGACGATGCCGCGTCCCCGCACGTACACCAGCGTGTTGGCGGTGCCGAGGTCAACCGCCATGTCGCGGCCGCCGAATCCGGTCAGATACGTGAAGAAGCCCATTGGAGAAACCGAGTAGCTGGAAGCGTGGACGAGGCGGCGAGAAGCAAACGAGACCGCACCTGGCTGCCAGCTCCGTCCGTAGCTCAGTGTATCGGACCCCTGGCCGCCTAGCGGATCCGAGATCGCCTCGTCTCGTGCCAAAACGGCTGGAAACGAAGTTAAACGCCGAGCAGACCGGGCGCCAGCTCCACCAGCGCCGCCACCGGGAGCCCTACGACTCCGAGGTAATCACCTTCGATCGCTCTCACCAGCAGCGCGCCCCGCTCCTGGACCGCGTATGCGCCCGCCCGTCCCCGCCACTCGCCGGTGTCCAGGTAGGCGTCGATCGCGTTCGCGTCGAGTGAGCGGAGCTCCACCCGCGTCCGGGCGCCGGCCGTCCGTACGCGCCCCCTTTCGATCAGGCAGATTCCGCTGATCACCTCGTGTCGCTGGCCCGAGAGCGCCGCGAGCGTCTCGTGCGCGTGCTCGCGGTCGCGCGGCTTGCCGTAGATGCGGCCCTCGAGCGTCACGATCGTGTCGACGCCGAGCACCGTCACGCCCGGCTCCGAACCCGGTCCCGCCGGCTCTGACCCGGCCACGGCCCCTGGCTCAGAGGCGGCCACCGCCGCTGCCTTGCGGTAGGCGTTCTCGATCGCGACTTCGTCCGGCGGCCCCTGCTCGAGCTCGTCGACGTCCGGGGCTCGCGCCTCGAAAGGCACGCCGAGCCCGGTCAGGATCGCCCGGCGCTGGGGCGAGGCAGAGGCCAGGATCAGCCGAGGTGGGGGAAGAACAGCCCCACCTCGCGCGCGGCCGAGTCAGGCGAGTCCGAGCCGTGGACCATGTTCTGCCCGACCTCGATCGCGTAGTCGCCGCGGATCGACCCCGGGGCCGCCTGCAGCGGGTTGGTGGCGCCGATCACCTGGCGCGCGGCGACGATCGCCTGCTCGCCTTCGAGCGCCATCGCGACCAGGGGACCAGAGGTGATGAAGCTCACCAACTCCTCGTAGAACGGCTTGCCTTCGTGCTCGGCGTAGTGCTTGGAGGCCAGTTCACGACTGATCGTCATCAGCTGAAGCGCCACCAGCCGCAGCCCCTTGCGCTCGAAACGGGCGATTATGTCTCCACTCAGGCCACGCGCGAAGGCGTCGGGCTTGACGAGGATCAACGTTCGCTCCACAGACTCACAACCGGCAGATCAGGTCGTCGAAGGCTGCTCGGCGGCCGGCTCAGGCGCGGTCGCTTCGCGAGGACGGCGGCGCTGGCGGCGCGGGGCGGGTACCGGGGATCCGATCTCGGCCTCGCAGAAGGGGCAAACCTTCCACGTCGGGTCGAGCGGGCGTCCGCACGTCTGGCAGGGGTCCTTGAGCTTGCGCATGCAGTTCGGGCAGCGCAGGAAGTCCTTCTCGACCTCATAGTCGCAGTGCGGGCACAGGTGGTAGCCGAGCTCGGCCAGGCGCGCCTCGGCGGTCTGCATCTCGAGCTCGCGCTCGCGGACGTCATCGAGGTACTCGGGCGGCCGGACGATCATGTACACGATCGTGCCGACGAGCGGGAACAGCGACGCGGCGGTCGCGCAGCCGACTAGCAGCGGATCGGCGATCCGGCGCCGCGCGTCGGCGTACGTCCAGTAGACCAGCGCCAGCCAGATCACGACGAGGAACAGGACGACGAGCTCGACCGCGAGGTTGATCGCGCTGTTGTGGATTCCGAAGATCGCGTAATGCAGCATTAAGCAGGCGAGTGTAGCGGGGGGTCGGGGTCGATCTGCTCCCTTAGGTACGCCGTCGAGGCCCGGGATCCTCGTCGCGCGACGCGATCAATTACTACAGGAACGCGCGTCCGAACAGGTAACCGATGCCGAAGAAGACGAGGATCACTATCGCCACGATCAGCGCCGCCAGCCCGATCATGGTCAGGAAGCTGGGCTGATCGTCGTGCCCGTTCACAGGATCGAGGCCCGCTCGCCCGCCGTGCAGGACATGAGATCGGCGATCAGGTAAAGCGATCCGGCGGCGATCACCACGCCGTCCGGACCGGCCAGCTCACGCGCCCGGGCCAGAGCCCGGCGCGGGTCGGGGACGATCTCCGACGGGGGACCGCCGAGCTGGGTCGCGAGTGACTGCAGCGTTCCTGGGGGCAATGCGCGCGGATTCTGACTGGTGGTGAAGACGGACGCATCGCACGCCGGGAGCAGGGCGGCGAGCATCCCGGCGGCATCCTTGTCATCGAGGATCGAGAGCGCGGCAACGAGACGGGCTTTGCCCCGGGCGCTGACGATCTCCGCCAGGGACTCTGTCAGCGCCCGCATCCCGTCCGGGTTGTGGGCGCCGTCGAGCAGCGTCAGCGGTGCGGTGCCGACCTCCTGTAGTCGGCCCGGAACGCGCACCTCAGCGGCGGCGGCCGCCACTGCCTGCGGGTTGAGCGCGCCCAGGAAGGCCTCGGCGGCTGACCGGGCGAGGGCGAAGTTTCGCCGCTGGAAGGTGCCCGCCGCCCCCACCTCGACCCCGGGTTGCCCGCCCGCGTGGACGATCCGCGCGCCGCGCTCGCCGGCGACCCGCTCGGCGACCTGCTCCACTTCGGCATCGAGGCCCGCCCCGAGCACGAGCGTCGCTCCGTCCTGGACGACGTCGAGCTTCTCGCCCGCGATGTCAGCCAGCGTCGGCCCGAGCCAGCGCGTGTGCTCGAGCCCCACGCTGGTCAGCACCTGGACCTTGGACGGGATCACGTTGGTGGCGTCATAACGCCCGCCCAGTCCGGCTTCGATGACCGCGACCTCGACGCCACGGCGCGCCAGCTCGGAGTAGGCGGCGGCCGTCAGCGCCTCGAATTGAGTCACCCGGTCCTCCCCATCGCCGGCCGAGCGATCGACCAGCTCGGCGGCGTGCGCGGCGCGGCCCACGGCGGCGCCGAAGGCGGCCGGCTCGAGGTCGCCATCGTCGACTCGGATCCGCTCGCCGAAGGACACCAGGTGTGGAGACAGGTAGGCGCCGGTGCGCAGCCCGTGACGGGCCAGGATCGCCGCGATCATCCGCGCGGTCGAGGACTTGCCGTTGGTGCCGACCACGTGGATCGACTGAAACTGCCGCTCGGGATGTCCGAGCGCGGTCATCAGACGGCGCATGCGCTCGAGCCCGAAGCGCATGCCGAACAGCTCCAGCGAGAGCAGGTAGCGCTCGGCCTCGGTCTGGTTCATCTCGACTCCAGCTCGGAGCGCAGCCGATCCAGCTTGTCGCGCTCGGCCTGCACGACCGACGGCGGCGCTTTGGCCACGAACCCGTCGTTTGCCAGCTTGCGCTCTGAGCGCTCGATCTCCTCCCGCAGCTTGGCGCGTCGCTGCTCGAGCTTTCGCTGCGCGGATTCGGGGTCGAACCCGGCTCCCGCGAGCACATCTACGGCCCCGCCGGGAATCGGCACCGTGGCCACGGTCTCGGCGTCGTCACGGGCGCCGTTCAGCTCGAGGCGGGCCAAGCGGGCTACGTGCCCAGCGGTGTCGTCATACCCGGTCGCGCGCAGCCGCGCGGAGAGGACCGCGCCCGCTTCGACGCGCGCCGTGCTGCGCCACGTACGCAGCGCTTGGACGGCATCGATCACCTGGGCGATCGGCGCCTCCGAGCGTTCGTCGACCCGCACTCCCCGGTCTGCGACGCGGGCGGCGAGCAAGCCCTCAGCGCCCGGGATGTGGGCGTAGATCTCCTCGGTCTCGAACGGGATCACCGGGTGCGCGAGCGCCACGGTCTCGGTCAGGACGTGCAGGAGCGTCGCCGACAGGGCCGGCTCGCGCGCGCGCAGGCGCGGCTTGACGAGCTCGAGATACCAGTCACACAGCTCGCCGTGCACGAACTCGTACAGCGCGAGCGCGGCGTGCGCGAAGTCGTAGCGCTCGATCCGAGCGCTGACCTCGGTCTTCGCGCGCTCTAGCCGCGACAGGATCCACCGGTCCTCGGGCGCGCTGGGAGCCACGCCAGCGCGGATATCGGGAGAGTCGATTCCCAGCAGGATCAGGCGCGCCGCGTTCCAGAGCTTGTTGGTCAGCTGCTGGCCCTGGGCGACCTTGTCTTCGCTGAAGCGGACATCCTGTCCAGAGGACATCGCCAGCAGTCCCCAGCGCACCGCGTCGGCGCCGTAGACCGGGAAATCACCCGCCGGCTCGGAGCCGTGTGCGAACACGGGCGGCCGCGGTCCCCCCTCGATCAGGTCGATCGGATCGATCCCGGTCCCGAGCGACTTCGACATCCGGCGTCCGTCTGGAGCCTGGATGATCGCGGTGATGTGCACGTCGGAAAACGGGATCTCTCCCGTGAACTCGAGCCCCATCATGATCATCCGCGCGACCCAGAGAAAGATGATGTCGCGGCCGGTGACGAGCGCGTCGGTCGGGTAGAAGGCGCGCAGCTGCGGAGTCTTATCTGGCCACCCGAGCGTCGCGAACGGCCACAGCGCGCTCGAGAACCAGGTGTCGAGCACGTCGGGATCGCGCTCCCACCCCTCGCCCGAGGGTGCCTCGGTGCCGACGAACGTCTCGGCGCCGCGGTACCAGACCGGGAGCCGGTGCCCCCACCACAGCTGGCGCGAGATGCACCACGGCCGGATGTTCTCCATCCAGTCGAGGTACACGCGCGCGTGGTTCTCGGGGAAGAAGCGCACGCGACCGCTGGAGACCGCCTCGATCGCCGGCTCGGCGAGGTCGTCCATCGCCATGAACCACTGCAGCGAGATCAGCGGCTCGATCCGCTCGCCCGAGCGCTGCGAGAACGGGACCGTGTGCGTCCAGGGCTCGGTTCGCGCGATCAGGCCCTGGTCGCGCAGCTCGGCGACGACCGCGCTGCGGGCCTCGGCCACCGTCAGGCCGACGAAGCGCTCGGGCGCCTCGGCGGTGATCCGGCCGTCCTCGCCGATCGCCGATGGCTGCGCCAGCCCGTGGCGGCGGCCGATCTCGAAGTCGTTGGGGTCGTGGCCGGGGGTGATCTTGAGCGCCCCGGTCCCGAACTCGGGCTTGACGTACTCGTCGGCGATGATCCGCAGCTTTCGCCCGACCAGCGGCAGGACCGCCTTCTCGCCGATCAGCCGCCGGTAGCGCTCGTCGTCGGGGTGGACGGCGATCGCCGTGTCGGCGAGCATCGTCTCGGGCCTGACGGTCGCGACCGTGATCGCGCCGGAGCCCGACGCGAGCGGGTAGTCGACGTAATAGAGCGTGTCGGTGATCTCCCGGTTCTCGACCTCGAGGTCGGAGATCGCCGATCCCATGCCCGGATCCCAGTTGACCATGTAGCGGTCGCGGTAGATGTAGCCCTTCTGATGCAGGGCGACGAACACCTTGAGCACCGCGCGCGCGTAGGCGTCGTCGAGCGTGAAGCGCTCTTCGTCGTAGTCACACGAGGCGCCGAGGCGCTTGAGCTGCTCGATGATCGTCCCGCCGTACTGCTGGCGCCACTCCCATACGCGCTGCACGAATTGCTCGCGGCCGAGCCGTTCGCGTTTGGTCCCTTCCCGCTCGAGCGCCCGCTCGACCTGGGTCTGGGTCGCGATCCCGGCGTGGTCGGTTCCGAGGATCCACTTCGTGCGCCGCCCCCGCATCCGCTGATGGCGCGCCAGGCAGTCCTGGATCGTGTTGTTGAGCGCGTGGCCCATGTGCAGCACGCCGGTCACGTTCGGAGGCGGGATCGCGATCGAGTAGTTGTCCTTCGCCTCGCCCTCGGAAGGGGGGTGAAACAGCCCCGAGTCCAGCCACTTCTTCCCGATCCGAGGCTCCACCTCGGCGGGGTCGTAGCGGGTGTTGGACTCGAGCTCTGACATCGAGAGAGCGAGAGTCTAGGAGTGCGCGCGCGGCTCGGGCGCGCGGCGCGCTAGGCGGCGGCTTCGTCCTCGTCGGGCGCCGCGACCGTAACCAGTGTCGGCGAGACGTCCTTCTCGATCGTCTCGCGCGTCACGACGCACTTCTGCACATCGCGGCGCGAAGGCAGCTCGAACTGGACCTCGAGCAGGACCTCCTCGATGATCGAGCGCAGGCCTCGGGCGCCGGTCTCGCGTTCGAGCGCCTTGTCGGCGATCGAGGACAGCGCCTCGTCGGCGAACACGAGCTCGATCCCGTCGAACTGGAAGAAGCGCTGGAACTGCTTGACGAGCGCGTTACGGGGCTCGGTCAGGATCTGCATGAGCTCGTCCCGAGACAACTGGTGGATTGCCGACATGACCGGCAGGCGGCCGATGAACTCGGGGATCAGCCCGTACTGGATCAGGTCCTCGGGCAGACAGTGCTCGAACATCTCCCCGAGGTCACGCTGCTCCTTGGACTTGATCACCGAGCCGAAGCCGACGCCCTGGTGGCCGATCCGCCGCTCGATCACCCGGTCGAGGTTGGCGAACGCGCCGCCGCAGATGAACAGCACGTTGGTCGTATCGATCGAGAGGAACTCCTGGTGGGGGTGCTTGCGTCCGCCCTGGGGAGGGACCGAGGCCGTCGTGCCCTCCAGGATCTTCAGCAGCGCCTGCTGAACGCCCTCGCCGGAGACGTCGCGCGTGATCGACGGGTTGTCGGCCTTGCGCGCGATCTTGTCGACCTCGTCGATGTAGATGATCCCCGTCTCGGCCTTCTTGACGTCGTAGTCGGCGGCCTGGATCAGCTTCAGCAGGATGTTCTCCACGTCCTCGCCGACATAGCCGGCCTCGGTCAGCGCCGTCGCGTCGGCGATCGCGAA
>JBPCQU010000011.1:0-4094 GCA_050997795.1 Solirubrobacteraceae bacterium
CAGCTTCGCGGTGCAGCGCACGATCACGACCGACACCAAGCCAGCGAGTTGGGCGTGGTCGCCGCAATGGGACGCGACTGTCGATGGCCCTCGAGGGGCAAAGCTGCGCGGCAGGCCTCAGTCCCAGCGCCCGCGCTTTGCTCGGCGGTTTCGACCACGCCCAGCAGCAAGCCTACAGCGACCGGCACGGTCGCCGAGCTGCTCGGCCGGCGGTCGCTCAGCGACGACAACCATCTGCCGCTTCGGTCACGTTTTTGACCATAAAAGTGACCATAAGAGCGGGAGCGGACATGGTTGTCAGATTCCAACGGTGGTCGCACCCGGCGCATCTGCAAACCCGAGTGCTGTGCTTGACCCGGCTTCCCCGGAGCGGCTGCGCGAGCGCATTGGTGGCTCGTCGAGTGCCGCGTGGTCGGCGGGTGCGCTCAGCCGCCGATGTAGGACATCTCGATCTTCGGGCGGGGAGTCGTGTACGCGTGGCGGAGCTCTGAGTAGCGGTCCGCGCGATCGCCCCAGATCGACCGAAGTTGGATCGCGAGGTCTCGGTTGGTTGCTCCGCTGCGCAGGACGCCGCGTAGGTCGTGGCCTTGCGCGGCGAACAGACAGGTGTAGAGCTTGCCCTCGGCTGATAGCCGTGCTCGGCTACAGGCGCCGCAGAAGGGTTGTGTGACCGAGGCGATCACACCGATCTCGCCGGCGTCGTCGCGGTAGCGGTGGCGAGTCGCGACTTCGCCGGGATAGTTCGGGTGGAGCGGTTCAAGCGGCCAGCGCTCGTTGATCGTGGTGATGATCTCGGCGGCGGGAACGACGTCATCCATGCGCCAGCCGTTGCTGGTGCCGACGTCCATGTATTCGATGAATCTCAGGATGTGGCCGCTGCCGCGGAAGTACTCGGCCATCTCAGCCACGCTTCGGTCATTGACCCCGCGCTTGACGACCATGTTGACCTTCACCGGTGCGAGGCCGGCCGCTGCGGCGGCGTCGATCCCGGCTAGCACGCGCGCGACCGGAAACCCGACATCGTTCATCGCCCCGAACGTCTCGTCGTCGAGCGCGTCGAGGCTGACGGTGACGCGCGTGAGGCCGGCGTGCTTGAGCGCCTTCGCCTTGCCAGCCAGTGCAGACCCGTTGGTCGTCAGCGCGATATCGCTGATCTCGTCGATCCCGGCGAGCATCGCGACCAGCTGCTCCAGGTCTCGGCGCAGTAGCGGTTCGCCGCCGGTCAGCCTGATCTTCGTGACGCCCTCGCGTGCGAACGCTCGGGCTAGGCGGGCTATCTCCTCGAAGGTGAGCAGCTGCTCGCGTGGCAGGAACGCGAAGTTGCGTCCGAAAATCTCTTTGGGCATGCAATAGGTGCAGCGGAAGTTGCACCGGTCAGTGACCGAGATGCGCAGATCCCGCAGCGGGCGCAGGCGGCGGTCAACCACACGGCTCATTCTCGCGCACCTCGCTCAGATCCAAGGGCTCACGAGAATCGCGAGGTCGACGACGAACAGCACAATCACGACGTCGTTGAGCACCGCGTTCCCGGGCAATCCGGGCGCGATCTGCACGATTCCCCAGAGTGCAAACGCTCCGCCATTCGCCCCGGCCGTAGTGTTCGATGATCCCGGCGTCTCGCAGCGCGAAGCGGCGCAGCACCTCAGGCGAATAGCGGCGCCTGCCGGCGACTCGCTCGGGCTCTGGCAGCACGCCACGAGACTCGTAAAAGCGGATCCGCGACGCGCTCATGCCAGCGCGGACCGCCACATCGCCAATCATCAGCTGCCGTGCGTTCTCGCTCATTTTCGTGGCTGTGCCTTGACCTGAAGCTGGGTTGAAGTGCAAGCCTAGCGGTGACGCGTACCGTCACTCGAACGGGTCGGCTGCCAGCAATCGACGAGGCTACGGTTTAGGCGTGACCACTAGCGCTCAGCTCTCTCGCGCTGCGTTCCCGGCCAGCGCCGATCGTGTTCGCGTCGTACGTCATGCGAAGGCACTGTCTTGGCTGAGCATCGGCTGGATGACGATCGAGGCCAGCGTGGCGATCGTCTCCGCGCTGATCGCCGGGTCGGTGGCGCTGCTGGGGTTCGGGCTTGACTCGCTGATTGAGCTCGGCTCGGCGGGCATCGTTATCTGGCGCTTCACTGGAGCGCGAGATCACAGCGAGGCGGCCGAGCGCCGCGCGCAGAAGCTGATCGCCGGATGCTTCGCCGCGCTTGCCGCCTATCTCCTGTTTGACGGCATCCGCGTTCTTGTCAGCGGCTCGTACCCCGCCACCAGCTGGCCGGGGGTGGTGGTCTCACTTGGCGCGATCATCGTTATGCCGCTGCTGGCCCGAGCGAAGAACCAAGTCGCCGCGCAGCTCGACTCCGCAGCAACGGCGGGCGACGCCGCTCAATCCTGGCTCTGCGCGGCCGCGGCCGCCGGCGTCCTGGTGAGCATCACCGCCAACGCTCTGCTTGGCTGGCGGTGGCTTGACCCGATCATCGGCCTTGGCATCGCTGCGCTCGCCGTGCACGAAGGACGTGAGGCCTGGGCGGGCGAGGTCTGCAGCGACTGCACCTCTGTCGCCGGCGTGTCTCAACGACCGCCATCTGCGGCTTGAGTCCCGTTTGCTCACAACGTGACCACAATGAGCGTTGGACACAGGGCCCGCCATCGAGCCGTCATCCCCAAAGCCTTTGGGCGTTTGGACGCCGGCTGGCGGCCAGAGTTGAATGGGGAGCCATGAAGCAGAGCGCGTCGGCCGGGAAGGTTCAACTCCCGGTGGCTTGTACGTTGGGTCTCGACGACGGACCGGCACGGATGCTGCGCTGGCAGCGCCTGGGCGAGACGGCCGACCCGGTGGCGCGACGCGCTGGGGCTGTGCTCGAAGTCCGCTACCGACCGGAGCCTGGTGTTCGCGAAGAGTTAGAAGCGCTCGCGGCAGCCGAACGGCGATGCTGCTCGTTCGTCGCCTGGACGGTTACCGAGGATGGCGGCCACCCGGTCTTGCGCGTAGTGGCCGGCGGGAACGCCTGACGACGTGGCTTCCATCGCGTCTCTCTTCGGCGCCTGATCTAAGCCCGGTTTCGCTGATGAACCGCTCACGCTCAGCGACCGGGTCGTTTGGCGGCTTGAGTCACGTTGGTTTTGGGTCAAAAACGTGACCGTAGGCTCGGGTGCGGACGGCTCCTCGGTCAGTCAGCGCTGCTCGTCACCCTGGGCGACCCGGCCGATCAGGCGGCTTGAGGCTCGTGCTCGGCGCAGTCGACCCGGAGCTCGCCGTCCGCCATCGGCATGTCGACTAGGGCGCAATGGTGGCGCCGTTGCGCGTCGGGGTGCTTGTCGCGGCGAAAGAAGCGGCACGTCACGCACATGCGGGTGACCGTGATAGCGCCCGCATGTTGTAGGCCGGCGATGAGGTCAAGCAGGAAGCGCAGCGTCGCCTGCTTGTCGGCCACCGGGAAGCCAGCGAGCTGCCCGCGCGTGCGCTCGTGCCAGTCGGGCCAGAACGTCCGCGAGGGCGCGACCGCGACCGGAGAGCTCGAGCGACGCCGTGCGATGCGGCGGGCGCTCGACGAGGCCCTTGCGGCGCAGCACGGAGACGGCGTCCGAGACCGTGGGATGGGTGACGTCGAGCTCGGCGGCCAGGACTCCGACCCGCCGGCGCGCCGGCGGGTCGCTTGCCAGGCGGAGCAGCACCTGCAGCTGGGTGGGGCTCAGGCCGTGCTGCTTGGCTTTGTCCCACATCTGCACCCGCATCGCCTGCCCGACTCGCTCGAGCGCCGCCGCGAGCTTGGAGTCGACGTCCACGGGCGCTCCGCGCGGCAGAGCCAGCCCGTCAGCGGGCAGGCGATTGGTCACCAGACCTCTGATGCGAAGGCCTGCGACCACAGGCACACGTGCAGGACGACGGCCCCACGCCTCACGCCTTTAGGGGTCCCCTGACTGCGCGTAGATGGCTGTACAGCACGATCTCGGTTGCGCGGTAAGCGCCGTGCTCCAGCTCCAGGATCTCATCGCCGCGCAGCTGCTCGAATCTCGCCCGGATCGCGGCTGTCGTGTCCGCGACCGGGATGCTCGCGCCGCGGCCGCGCAGGAGCGATCCAAGTGCCGTCGCGAACGCGCGA
>JBPCQU010000020.1:0-2656 GCA_050997795.1 Solirubrobacteraceae bacterium
CACCAAGCGAACGCAAAGCTGGTCTTTCGCGTTTCGGTAGTGCGTGACGCCTCGGGGTGGGGGCTGTATCGCATGGCCAAGCACGTTCGCGGTGCCCGCAACCCGCTCCAGCGGCGCAAGAAGTGATCAGTAATGTTCGCCGCAGAGTTGAGTCTTGACGGTCGCAGCGTCGGCATGGATGTGCGATTGATGGCGTCCTGTCCGAGACTGCCTCTATCGTTTGCGGCTAGATGCGGTGGAGAATACTTGACAGAGGATGCGAAGCCTCGGCGAGGCGGGCGCGGTGAGCCGGGAAAGTCGACGGGCGGCGCTGGAGCGCTCGGGGCTGGTGCACCCGAATCCCGAGGCGGTGACCGCGGCGGTGTTCGCCGACGGCGGCGCGTTCTTCCTGTCGGCAGACAAGGTGCAGGTCAAGTACGAGATGCTGCGTGCGCATGTGGTCGATGGCGTGTCGGTGACCGACGCGGCTGCTGCGCACGGCTACTCGCGCGGCGGTTTCTACCTAGTCCACGGGTCGTTCGAGCGGCAGGGGATGGCGGGGCTCCTGGACGAGCGTCGCGGGCGGCGCGGGCCGTTGCGGTTGACCGACGAGATCGTGGCGTTCCTGCATGCGGCGCCGGCCGAGAGAACGGGGGCAGCGCTCGCGGTCGAGGTCGAGCAGCGCTTCGGGGTCAGCCTGCACCGGCGGACGGTGGAGCGCGCACGCAGATGAGCCGAGGCTTGTGGCCGGTGGGCGAGGCGGCGCAGGCTGACTACGAGCAGCTGCGGGCCTGGGCGCTGGCCGGCACGCCTGCGGTCGGCGCCGCCGCTCAGCGGTTCGAGCGCTATGGCCTGTGGGGGCTGATCGCCTCACCCCAGGCCGCGCCGATGTACATGGCGAGTGTCGTCGGCGCCAGGCGCCCGGCGTGGTCGCCCTACCAGGACCCGCGCGAGCTCGCGCTCGCTGATGGGTTTCAGATCATCGTGGCGGGCTCGACCGCCACGCTAGGAGAGGAGCAGACGGGATGAAGGTCGCGATCTATGCACGAGTATCGAGCGAGAGCCAGGAGCAGCGCGGCACGATCGGCTCCCAAGTCGAGCTGCTGCGCGCCCGGATGGCTGCCGAGGGTCACCAGATCGCGGCCGAGTTCCTCGACGACGGCTACTCCGGCGCGCGGCTTGACCGCCCCGGTCTTGACGCGTTGCGCGACGCCGCCGAGGCGGGCGTGATCGAGGCGGTGTGGTGCCTGACACCCGACCGGCTCGCGCGCTCCTACGCCTACCAGATGCTGATCCTCGACGAGCTTGACCGGCTCGGCTGCCAGGTGCACTTCACCGACGCGCCGGCGATCGACGATGACCCCCAAGCGCGGCTGTTGACCCAGATGCAGGGCGTAATCAGCGAGTATGAGCGCGCGAAGATCGCCGAGCGCCACCGACGCGGGAAGCTGTATCGCGTGCGCGCCGGCGAGGCGATCTTCTGGAAGGTGCCATACGGCTACCGGCGCGTCCCCCGCACCCCACAGGGCCCCGCCCGGCTTGAGATCTATGAGCCCGAGGCAGACGTCGTGCGCGGCATCTTTGACGACTACCTGTCCGCGGGCAGCTCGGTCCGCGCGATCTCTCGCCGCCTCTACGAGGACGGGATCTGTTCGCCGGGCGGCAAGGACGTATGGGCCACCTCGACCATCTCGGGACTGATCCGCAACCGCACCTACATGGGCTCGGCGGAGTGGTTTCGTCACGAGACGATCGCTTCACCCCGCCCGGGGCAGAGCCACGGTCGCCAGCAGCTGCGACCCCGCGAGGACTGGATCCGCGTGGCGGTCCCGGCGATCCTCGGCGAGGAGCGCTTCGAGGCCGCGCAACGCGTCAAGCGCGACAACTCGCGCTTCAGCCCGCGACGCACCACTCCCGGGCTGTGGCTGCTGCGCGGACTGGTGGTCTGCGGCAGCTGCGGCGTGAAGAGCTACGCGCAGCAGACGAGATCCAGCGCCGACGGCGGCAAGCGCCGCAACCGCTACTACAGCTGCCCACATCAAGACCCGATCAAAGCCGGCGGACCCGAGAAACGCTGCACCGAGCGCCGCGTCCGCGCCGACGAGCTCGACGCGTTCGTGTTCGACCAGCTGCGCGAGATCCTGCTGCGCCCCGACGTGCTGCTCGCCGGCGAGCGGGCGGTGGTTGGCCGCGAGCCCACCCCCGACGACGAGCTCCTCGACGCCCAGCTCGCCCGCCTCGCCCGCCGCGTCGAGGAGACAGCCGCCGAGCGCCGACGGATCACCGACCTCTACCAGGCCGGCCACATCGACATGAAAGAACTCAACCGACGAGCAACCGAAGTCGACGCCCGCCGCGGTCAGCTCGAGACCGAGCAGACCCAGCTCGTCGCCCAACGCCACCAACTCGCCGTCGGCAACCGCCTGCGCCGCCGCGTCAGCAGCTTCGCCAAGCAAGCCGCCGACGGGATCGACGCGCTCGACTTCGAGCAGCGCCAACGACTGCTGCGCCTGACCGTCGAACAAGTCCGCGTGCACGGCTGGCAAGTCGAACTGCAACTACGGATCCCGCTCGACACCCAGCCCGAAAACGACCACGACCCAAAAGCAACTGACCGCCGCGACCCGCACCGCCGCGCTGGCCTGTCAAGCAAAGACCGTCTGCGTTCGCTTGGTGC
>JBPCQU010000056.1:0-5074 GCA_050997795.1 Solirubrobacteraceae bacterium
CCTGGCTCTGCTCGCCGGTGAGAAGAGCCTGGGCTTCGAGGTCGCTCGCGAGGCGCTGGGCTCGAGCGTGAGCAGGGTGGCGATCAGTGCCTACCACCTCGACCCCGCTCGGATCGGCACTTTCGACCTCGTCGTGTGCGGCAGCCTGATGCTTCATCTCCGCGACCCCGTCCGTGCGCTGGAAGCGATCAGGTCGGTATGCAGTGGATGGCTGCTGTCGATAGAGCAGGTGTCGGTCCCGCTCAGCGTAGCGCTGCGCCGCCGCCCGGTCGCCGAGATGCGGTTCGACGAGGAGCTGTGTCAGTGGTGGGTCGTCAACCTCGCCGGCCACAGGCGAATGGTCGAGATCGCGGGCTTCGAGGTCACCGACGCGATGGGTCCTTTCACCGAGCCGTTCGGCGCCGGCCATCCCAGCTTCAGCGCCGCGCGCCGTCGCCGCCCGGCGCTCGGCACTCGACTGTCGCGCTACGTGGGGAGTGATCGGGACGGTGTTCCCCATGCGGCGCTGCTTGCGCGGCCCCGCCTGCACGCGCCACCGATCCGGACCTGAGCTATGCTCGCGCCGCCGTGAGCCACTCGCAGGGCACGCCAATCGATCGCTTGGCCCGACGAGCGCTGCGTCGGCTGCTGGGAGCGCCGCACAAGATCCGGGCGGCGCGCAGCGTACGCGTGTGGCTCTTCTACTTGCCCGGCCCGGGCCCCCGGTTGATGTCGTGGCTGCGCAAGCGATGGGTCCTGTTTCGCAATCCGCACGCGCGGATCGAGTTCCAAGGGCCGGTCTACCTGGGGCCGCGGTTCAGCCTCGACATGCCGTACGGCGGCACGTTCCTGGTCGGGCCGGGGGTCGAGTTCCGGCGTGGCTTCCGCGCCGAGCTTGGCGCCCCCGGGGCGCGGATCGCGATTGGCGCTGGCGCCGTGTTCACCTATGACGTGGTCATCCAGTGCAGCTCCTCGATCGAGATCGGCGCCCACTGCGTTTTCGCCCAGGCGACGATGATCGTCGACGGCAACCATCGCTTCCATGACCTCGACCAGCCGGTGCTCGCGCAGGGCTATGCGTTGCGCCCGCTGCAGATCTCAGACCACGCGACCGTGATGAGCAAGTGCACCGTGATCGGCGATATCGGCGAGCGCACGTTCGTCGGCGCGAACTCGGTCGTCACGCGGCCGCTCCCGGCGCATTGCGTCGCGGTCGGGGCCCCGGCGCGGGTGATCGACTACTTCGGGCCGCCCGGAGGCGAGCCGCCAGAGCTGCGCGCGCGCTCGGCGAACGCGGAGCGCGCGGGCTGAAACGGCGGCGGGTTGCCCGCCGCGGAGGCGTCCCAGGCGTCGAGGAACTGCGGCGCGATCTGCTGGCGCCAGTGAAGTGACGCCCGGTCCCATACCAACCGGCCGATCCAGGGCGTGCGCCGGGGGATGAAGCGCGCGAGCGCGGCGCTTCTGCGCCCACCGGGCGGCAGCGACGCCGCGCTGGCGAACATCGCGTGAAACCACGGCTCCAGGTCGGGGTGAAGCTCGCAGAACCGCCATTCGCTCACCGCGAGCCGGGACGCGCGCGCCTGCCAGTCCTCGACCGTCATCGTTCGCCAATGATCCACCACCGCGCGCCGGTTGAGCATCACGCGCAGGCCGTGCTCCCGGGCCCGGTAGCCCCAATCAAGGTCCTCGTAGCCGTAGGGCAGGCGCTGCTCGTCGTAGCCGCCGACCCGCTGCAGGAAGCTCCGCTTGATCGAGCAGTTGGCGCTATAGACGTGTGCCCAGCTTGCCTGCTCCCCATCGATGCCCTGAAAATCGAATTGGACGCCGTGATCGAGCCACTTCATGAACGCCGTCACCGGCAGCCCCTTGGCCCAGCGCACCAGCCCGACTACGACAACCTCTTCATCGGGCAGCCGGCGATGCCACGCGAGATGCTCGGAGACGAGCCGTGGCACCGGAACCGTGTCGCTGTCGCTGAACAGGACGATCGACGCGCGGGCGGCGCGCCAGCCCGCGTTGCGGTTGGCCGAAGCTCCCGGCAGCTCGCCGGTCAGCAGACGGACCCCATACGGCCGCTCCCCGAGGACCTCACGGATCGCGTTTGGCTCGGGCTCGGCGAGGTCGGCCACGACCAGGACCTCGAAGCTTCCCGGGGGGGCGTCCTGAGCTTCATACGCGTCGAGTACCCGCCTCAGGACCGAGTAGTTGCCAAGCGCCGGCAGCACGACGCTGAGCTCCGGGACGCTCACTCGCCAAAGGATCGCACGGCTTGGGGTAACCTCGCCCGGCCGTGCCGGTCGCCGTCGACCTCCGCTTCGACCCAGCCCGCGAGGAGACGGAGCTGCGGGCCTATCTGGGCACCGGCTTTGAGCTTGACCGCCTGTGGCGTTACCAGGAGCAGCTCGTGGCGGAGTTCGCCGCGAGTAGCGGCGAGCAGATGTTCTACCGGACCTCCACCGGCTATCTCTATGACCTGACCGCGTTCGCGATGACCGGCACGAAGCTGCCCTACCTTCGCACGCTCACGCGGCACGTGCCCGCCGGCGCCCGGCTGCTCGACTACGGCTGTGGGATCGGGTCAGACGGGCTGATGCTGCTCGAGGCCGGCTACCGGGTCGAGTTTGCCGACTTTCAGAATCCCAGCACCGAATATCTGCGCTGGCGGCTGGCGCGCCGCGGCCTCGATGCCCCGGTCCACGACCTCGACGCCGGGGTGCCGGGCGGATTCGCCGCGGCGTACGCGTTCGACGTGATCGAGCATGTCCAGGACCCATTCGCGTTCCTGGGCGAGCTGGAGGCGCGGGCGGCCCTGGTGGGGGTCAACTTCCTGGCCCCCGGTGGCGATGACCTGCCGCTGCACCGTCGGCTCCCGATTCGGGGCCTGTTGCGTCACGCCGCCCGGCGCCGCTTGCGCTCATACCGCGTTCTGCACGGCCGCTCGCATCTAGTGTTCTATGACTCGGTGCTCGCGAGCGGCTCGGCGCTCCTGATCAGCGGGGCTAGGCTCGCGAGCGGCCTGGCGCTGTCGGTCAGCGCGGACGCGCGACGATGATCGCGTGAGGGTCCCCGAGCCACGCTGCCGTCAGCGCTTGGCGCCCCTCGCGGCCGCGCAGCAGCCGGAGGTCCCAGCGCGGCGGCTTCCACCCGGGTCCGGGCGGCACGAACAAGAGCCGGGGTCCGTCCAGCAGCTCGAAGCCGGCCGCTTGTACAAGACGGGGTAGGCCCGCGGCGTTGGACCACCACCACCACGGCCGACCGAGCCCGTCGATCCGGGCCGCGGGCGTCCTCGGGCTTCGCAGCGTGAGCGGCAGGTCGATGCCGTCCACGACGACGAGCGTCCCCTCGCAGACCGAGCGCACTCGCTCCAGCGCCCGGACAGGATCACGAAGGTGCACCAGCAGGCTGCCGAGATACACGAGCTCGAAGCGCCCCCGCTCATGCGGGTCCAGGTCATAAACGCTGCGATCGAGGCGCTCGACCCGGGAGCCCAGGGCCTCGCGGGCGATCTCGAACCCCTCCCCTCCGGCCATCCGGCTCGCCAGCGCCGACTTGGTCGCTTCGTCGCTACCGACGGGCCAGTCCCACCGGCGCGGATCCAGGACGTCGATTGCCACCACCTCTGCGCCGCCGCGGCGCTCGAGCTCGAACGCCCAGAAGCCGTTGAACGTACCCACGTCCAGGCAGCGCTTGCCGGCCAGGGACTCGGGGAACGGGATCCGGCCCGTCACCGGCCGGTGGTCGAGCCAGCCTGGAGTGACGAGACCGGGGGCCAGCTCGAGCGTGTGATACCAGGCGATCGATGCCACTCGCTCGCGAAGTCCCGCCGCTTCGAACGAGGCTGAGCGCGGGCTCGTGCTCACCGACCACGCATCCACGTATGCTGCTGGGCGTTGGGGAATTCACGCAGCATCTCGTCCATCGGAGCGGCTCTCGATCGAAGTGGAACGGTCCGGAAATCGTCAACCGGTTGCGGCCGACGCCCGGCGCAACGGTAGCAACGACTTGCCTGCGTCCATGGTGGCGCCGGGGCTCTACGACAGCGCGTACTTCCTGGCCGGCTGTGCTGGCGCCGATCGCTGGCTGGCGTCGGGCGGCTCCGAACGAGATCCGCTCTACGACGGCTCCCTCCAGCTGGCCGGCCTGCGAGACGGCCAGGCCCTGCTGGATGTGGGCACCGGCCGCGGCGAACTGCTCGTCGCCGCTCTGGGCCGCGGGGCGAGCCGTGCGGTCGGCGTCGAGTACTCGCCGGACGGGGTCGGCCTGGCACACCAGACGCTGCGTAGGTGCGGGGTAGCTGATCGAGCCGAGATCCTGCTGGGCGACGCCCGGGCCCTCCCGCTGGCCGATGCGAGCTTCGACCTGGTGACGATGCTCGACGTCGTCGAGCACCTGACCGGCGCCGAGTTGACGAGAGCGCTGTCCGAGGCTCGGCGCGTGCTCCGTCCCGGCGGGAAGGTCTTCATCCACACCTTCCCAACCCGCACGCTGTATGACGTGACCTACAAGCTGCAGCGCGCGAGCCGTCCCGGCCGGTGGGCGAGCTGGCCGAGCGATCCCCGCAACGACCTCGAGCACTCCATGCACGTCGGCGAGCAGAGTCTCCGGTCGCTCCGACGGGCGATGCGCCGTGCGGCCTTCACAGACGTCGCCGTGTGGCCGGGAGGCTGGATCTACGCCGACTTCGTGCCGGGCGAGCGCGAGCGCCGTCTCTACTACCGGCTGGCGAGGGTGCCCGGGCTGCGCAGGTTTGGGGTCGCGGACCTGTGGGCTCAGGGCCTCAGGCCGTGATCTGATCGGCGTTGGAGCTCAGCGCAGGCGCTGCGCGCCGAGCGCGCCGGCACAGGCCAGCACGGCGATCAACGGCTCGAGCGGCACCCGGTAGCGGGTTCCCGAGTCGGTGGTGAACACGATCGAAGCGCCCAGGGCCATGGCCAGGACTCCAAGCACGAGCATCCGGCGCCGCCGGGTCCGCCACAGGCCGATCAGCGCCAGCGGCAGGAGCACCCAGTACGCGTCGAGGCCGAGATTCGTGACCAGCCGGCTGCGTCCTTCAAACCGGACCTCGGTCAGCGAGCGCGATCGCCGACGGATGTCC
>JBPCQU010000059.1:0-5783 GCA_050997795.1 Solirubrobacteraceae bacterium
TCCTCCATTACTCTCCCCTCCAGGCGGGCCTGCGCTTCCTTCCCTCGACGCTGGTGATCATCGTGATGGGCCCGCTCGCCGGCCGGCTCACCGACCGGATCGGGCCGCGGCCGCTGATGACCGCCGGGCTGCTGGTCGTGGCCACGGCGCTGTTCATCCAATCCCGCCTCACGGTCCGCACCGGCTATGGGCTGCTGCTGCCGGGATTCGTGCTGATGGGGACCGGGATGGGGCTCGTGATGTCCCCGATGAGCACCGCCGCGATGAACGCGATCGACCGGACCAAGGCCGGGGTCGCGTCCGGCGTGCTGTCGATGAGCCGGATGGTCGGCGGCACGTTCGGGGTCGCCGTGATGGGAGCCCTGGTGGCGACGATCGGACGCTCCGAGCTCGACACCCGCCTCCCCCAGCTTCCGGCTGCGACCCGGGCCACGATCGCCAACTCGCTCGGCAGCGGCGGCGGAGCCGCCCGCGGTCACCACGCTTCCGCGCAGATAGTCTCGGCCATCCGCGAAGCGTTCGTGTCGGCGCTCGGGACCGGGCTGGCGATCGGCGGCGGGGTGACGGTGGTCGGCGCGGTCATCGCTTTCGCGCTCATCCAGCGCTCCGCGACCCGGGCCGAGCAGCCTGCCGCCGACCCCGATCTCGAGCCCGTCACGGCCGAGAACGAGGCCGAGCTGACGCTGGCCTGAGCCGCCCGGCCGCGACTCGCCGGCGGCGGCCTACCGGGTACGATCCCGACCACCGCCGCTTGGGCGGACGGGACGATGAAAAGGAAGGTTGCACCCCGTGGCCGTCGATTCCAGCCAAGTCGCAAACATCGAGACCGAGCCGGGCGAGCTGCCACCTACGATGGCCGCGTGGGTGATCCGCGAAGAGCGCTTCGGCGAGCCCACGGACGCGTTCCAGCTGGAGGAGATCGAGGTTCCCGACCCGCAGGCGTTCGAGGTCGTCGTGCGCGTGATGGCGGCGGGGGTGAACTTCAACAACGTCTGGGCGGCGCTGGGCGAGCCCGTTTCGGTGTTCCGCTACCACCCCAACGAGGATCACCACATCGGCGGCTCGGACGCATCCGGGATCGTCTGGAAGGTCGGTGCCGGCGTGACCCGCTGGAAGCCTGGCGACGAGGTCGTGATCCACTGCAACCAGGCCTCCTACGAGGATCCCGAGGTCCACGGCCTCGACCCCCTCGCGGCGCCCAGCCAGCAGATCTGGGGCTATGAGACGACCTGGGGCTCGTTCGCCCAGTTCTGCAAGGTCCAGGCCCAGCAGCTGCTGCCCAAGCCTCGGCATCTGGCCTGGGAGGAGGCGGCCTCCTACGGGCTCACCTACTTCACCGCCTACCGGATGCTGATCGACCGCTCGCGACTCCAGGCCGGCAACCGGGTCCTGATCTGGGGGGCCGCCGGCGGCCTCGGCGTGTTCGCCACCCAGCTGTGCGCGATCAGCGGCGCCGACGCGGTCGGAGTCGTTTCCAGCGCGGACAAGGGCAAGCTGATCGAGCAGCTCGGCGCGATCGGCCACATCGACCGTTCGGAGTTCAGCGGCATGATGCGGCGCGGCGGGGAGAGCGCCGACGAGGAGCGGGCTCGGTTCAAGGAGTCGCGCCGTTTCTGCAAGGCGGTGGAAGCCCAGCTCGGCGGGCCGCCGGACATCGTCTTCGAGCACGTGGGCAAGGCCACCTTCCCGACCTCGGTCCTGTGCTGCAAGCCGTTTGGCAAGGTGGTCATCTGCGGCGCGACCTCGGGCTACCAGCTGGATTTCGACGTCCGCTACCTGTGGATGCGCCAGAAGGAGATCATCGGCTCGCACTTCGCCAACGCGTGGCAGGCCAACAAGGCCAACGAGCTGATCGAGGAGTCCAAGGTTCGGCCGGTGCTGTGGCAGACGATGGGCTTCGAGGGCGTGGCCGAGGCGCATCAGCTGCTGCGCGACAACAAGCACCTCGGGAAGATCGCGATTCTCGTCGGGGCGACCGCCGAGGGACAAGGCAAGACGGCCGACGGACCCGGCGCGATACGCGCCGAGGTGGGAGCGTAGCGATGGCCGACCTCATCACGGTGTCGTGGTACGCGACGATCCTGCGTCAGGAATCGTTCGCCGCCGAGGTCGCTCGGATCGCTCCGGTCGCATTGCGCTACGGGGCCACTCAGTACCAGGTACACGTGAGCAACGAGGACCGCTACAGGATCACCCAGATGTCGTGGTTTGCCCGCAAATCCGACTGGTACCGCTATTGGGACGGCCCCGCCATGATCGAGTTTCGCGCCCGCAACTCAGGCCGCTACCAGATCCCGATCGTGTACGCGTGGGCAGACGAGATCGCCGCCGGCGCGCTCGGGCCCGAGGTTCCGCTCGCTCCCGAGCCTGAGCCCGAGCCGGGATCCGCGCCGCGCGTCGTGGCCTAGCGTCCGCAGCCGCGCCTAACCGCCAGTCACCCTGAGCGCCAGCTCGAGCCAGAAGCGACTGTCGGGATCGTCGATCACGTCGCCGAACAGCTCCCGCAACCGTCCGAGCCGGTAGCGCGCGGTCTGGGGGTGGATACCCAGGCGCTCGGCCACTTGGCCGAGCCGTCCTTGCTCGGCCAGCCAGACGCGGAGCGTCTCGGTCAGCCGGCTGCGGGACCCCGGAGACAGCGACTGAAGCGGGGCCAACCGGTCGGCCGCGAGCTCGCTGGCCAGCAAGGTGTCGCTCCGCAGCAGCAGCTCGCCCGCCCGCTCGCGCGCTATCACCAGCTCGGGCCGGTCTCCGGCGAGCGCGAGCGCGGCCCGCGCGCGGGCGAAGCTGACTCCGGCCTGGGTCCAGTCGACGGTCGTTCCGAGACCGCCGCGTGCACCCGCGGCCGTGACCGCGCGCCCGAGAGCCGCCTGCCGGCCGGGCCCATCCGGGTCGGAGACCAGCGCGCAGGTGAGCTCTCCGATCGACTCGCTGATCGCGTCGGCGCCAAGGCGAGAGGCGCCCGCGGCGCGCTCGGAGCCGCCGATCGCCAGCGCCGCTAGGGTCCGCGGCAGCGGCCACGCTGCATCGGCAGCCGCGGCCTGAACCTGGGCCGGATCGAGCGGCGGGTCGAGGACCAGCATCCGCACCAGCCGCCGGCGGCGCAGCTCCGCTTCGCTGGCGGCCGCCGACTGCTCGAGGGCGTGGCCTTCGGCCGACTCGGACGAGAGGACGTCTATGTAGGCGAACAGCGACTCCGCGAGCAGGTACAGCGTCTCGGGCTCCAGCCCGGCCGCGACCCCGACCGCGGCGAACCGCCGCCACGCCACCCGAGCCCCGATCCGGTAGGCGCTGAGCAGCGACTCGAGGCTGCGCCCCGCTCTCATCTCCCCCCGGCCGAGCGCCGAGTAGACATCGGGCCGGGCCACGTAACCGCCCGCCTGGACCTCGGCCAGGAAGTGTCTCAGCGCCTCCTGCACCCCTCCCCGGATGCCTTCCCCGAACGGGCCTTCGAGCGGCCGCGAGTAGGCGGGAACGGTCCCGACCGCCTGGATCATCTCGTCCGCGACATCGGCCAGCGCCGGACGCAGGACCTCGACGATCCCAGGGGGAAGCTCGTGCCACGGTTGATCGGCCATGGTTCGTGCAGAACATACAAGTTCTGAGCAGCGTCTAGTGGCTTGCTTAGGAGAAACTTGAGCGCCTGCTCCGTATCCTCGTTGAGGACGTGAGCCGTACGCACAAGATCATCAACCTCGTCGGCGTACCGGCGCCGCTGGTCGGCTTGCTGGTCGCGATCGCCCTGCTCTGGAACCGGGCGATCGGACCACTGGAGCTGGGGCTGCTGGTCGGCTTCTACGTGCTGACCTGCCTCGGCGTGACCCTCGGCTACCACCGGATGTTCACCCACCGCGCGTTTGAGTCCTCGCGCGCCTTCCGGGCGATCATCGCGGTGATGGGCTCGATGGCCGTCGAGGGCTCGGTCATCACCTGGGTCGCCGATCACCGCAAGCACCACGCTTTCACCGATCAGGACGGCGACCCGCACTCGCCGCATCTGAGCGGCCCCGGCTTCTGGGGCGGGGTCAAGGGCTTGTGGCATGCGCACGTCGGCTGGCTGTTCGAGACCGTCGGGACCGCGGAGCGCGAGCGCTTCGCGCCCGATCTGGTCAAGGACACCGCTCTGCGAGCGGTGGACAAGCTGTTCTGGCTCTGGGCCACCCTGGGCTTCGTGATCCCGTTCGCGCTCGGGTGGATCGTCGGCGGCGGGATCGGGACGGCGCTGACGGCGCTCCTGTGGGGCGGCTTCGTGCGCGTGTTCCTCCTGCACCACGTGACCTGGTCGATCAACTCCGTGTGCCATTTCTTCGGCCGTAAGCGCTTCGACATCGACGACGAGTCGCGCAACGTGTTCTGGCTTGCCCCGCTCTCGATGGGCGAGGCATGGCATCACAACCACCACGCCTTCCCCACGTCGGCCTTCCACGGGCTGCGCTTCTGGGAGCGCGTAGCCGATCCGACCGGTCTCGTGATCGCGCTGCTCGAGAAGCTCGGGGTGGTTTGGAACGTCGTCCGGGTCAGCCCGGACCGCCAGGCCGCTAAGACTCTGCCGCCCGGCTCCGCTCCGCGTCGCGCCTCAGCCTCGCAGCCCGCCTCGAGCTAGCCCGCCCCGAGCGAGACCTTGTCGGGGGCTAGCCCCCTTCGAGCGGCCCCATCGTCAGGCCGGCGTCGTCGAGCCGCTCCCAGTACTGCTCGGCGTCCTCGCGCGGGCCGCTCCACACGATCGCGCAGCCGCGGTTGTGGATCCGGTCGGCGATCCGATAGCCATCGGCGAGCGTCACCCCGGGGACCACGCTGGCGAGCGTCTCGGCCACGTGGTCGAAGGTGTTGTAGTCGTCGTTGAGGACGACGACCCTCCAGTGGCCTCCGATCCCGCTGCCAGGCTCGCGCACGCGGGGCAACTGCACCGTCTGCGACATCGTTCCGAGCATACCGCCGAGTGGAGGAAGGGCCTCAGGCGCGCTTGCTCCAGTAGCGCTCGTAGCCGGCGTACAGCTGCTCCACCGGCGCCGCCTGCTGATACGTCGCGGCCAGCTCGGGACCCCCGTCGCGGCGGATCTGCTCCTTCACCGTGGAGATGAATTCGTCCCGCCCCCCGCTGCAAGCGAGCTCGGACCATTCGTCTAGCCGTGAGTCAACGTCGTCGAGGTGCGCCTTCACGTCGTCGCTGGGACCGAAATGCGTGATCGCTAGCCGCTCGGGCCGCCACGATCTGACCAGCGCGATCGACTCGTGCCACGCCTCGACGTCGATATCGGGCGGGACCGTGGGCGGGATCGCGATCGACGACGGGGTGATCCTGACGCCCGCGACGTCACCCACGAAGGCGGTGCTCTGGTACCGGTAGGAGACGTGATGCGAAGCGTGGCCAGGCGTGTAGGCGACCTCGAAACGGCCCTCGAGCAAGCGCTCGCCTCCGCTGAGTATGGTCAGGTTGCCCTCGGGCACGGGGATCATCTCGCCCCACAGCCGGTCCATGTCAGCGCCGTAGAGCCGACCGGCGCTGTCCATCAGCCGGGTCGGGTCGATCATGTGGGGGGCGCCGCGCTCGTGGACATAGACGTCGAGCTCCGGCCAGCGCTGGACGAGCGAGCCGGTGGCGCCAGCGTGGTCGAGGTGGACGTGGGTCAGCAGCAGGACACGCGGCCGGTGATCGCCAAGCGCCTCCAGCAGCGTCGGCAGGCACGAGCTCGGCCCCGGATCGATCAGCACGTCGTCCACCTGCCAGCACCCGATCACGCGCTCGCGTCCGAGGTGCATGAGATCGATCACGCGCACCGGGAGCT
>JBPCQU010000071.1:0-5013 GCA_050997795.1 Solirubrobacteraceae bacterium
CGGCGGCGGGTCCGCTGCCTCGTGCACAAACCCCGAACAGCGGCTACGACACCAAGGACCCGACTCTCAGCAGGCGATTCCCAAGGACCGCGACACCCGATTCACCCCCAGATGGACAGGAGAGCCATTATGATTGCGGGTGTCTGTACCGGCGAGCTCCTGTAAGCGCGGGCGATTCGAGGCCTCAAGCGGCGATGTGGCCACGGATGTGGACACAGCTGTCAAGCTCGCTTCCCGCTGTCGGCTCGACATCGACACCCGTCCATCAGCTGGCGGCCGGGCTCAGCTAGCGATGCGTCGCGGGTATTGGCGCTTGTGATCTTCTCCGAACTTCTTGACCGCCCGGTAGTCGGCGGCGCTCAGGGTTGTGCGGTGCGGCTTGCGCCTGCCGTCGAGCACGGCGATCGCTGGCTGTGTCAGCCCGCGTTTTCGCGACCCTCGTCGTCGGTTCCGTTCTCGAGCAGGCAGAAGAGCCGGAACTGCTCCCGGCTCGGGCCGGTCAGACGGATCTCGTGGTAGCCGGTCATCTCGCCATGCATGGCCTCCCACTTGCCACCGCCTGAGAATTGCGGTGGCGGTGCGGCCGCGACAGCGTCGAGCACGGCGATGAACTCGCCCTCGAGCTTCCCCGGGCAGCCCTCTAGGAACTCAAGTCCGGGGACGGTGTCATCGTCCGCCTGGTAGTAGACGATGCTCCAGGGCGGACTGCGGTCAACGGCCGCGAGCGATACCGGCTCGCCCGGCCGCTTGGTTCGCCTCCCGCGCCGGTTGGTCATCGCGCCAGCCTAGACCGGCGCACGGACCGGTCAGGCTGCGATTAGCTCCTTGCGCCCGCCGTGGCTGTCGCGGACCGCCTTCTTCGCCTCCGCGGACTCCGGAACGAGCGCAAGGCGTAAGCCGAGCGCCTCGGCGACCGCGGTGATCAGCGGCAGCTCGGGCCGGGCCTGATGGGCTGTGAACAGCCGGCGAATGCTTGACGCGTTGCGGTCAATCCGCCGGGCGAGCTCGGCTTTGGAGATGCCCATCTCCGCCCGCAGCTCGTCGAGCGTACGGATGATGTAGTCAGTCTGGGCGATCTCGCCGGCGGCCTGCTCGTACGCTGCCCTGAACTCGGGATCGCGCATCCGCTCAGCGCGACGGCGCTCGTGAAGGCTGGTGTCAAGAACTGAAGTCATCGGGTACTCCTCCGAAGAGTGTTGCGCAGAAGATACACGTGTCGTTGCGTGTGCGCAACACGGCCCTGAACGTCGACTGGCGGTGTAGAGGGCTTGAAGACATTACACGCGTAGCGCTCGGCGAGCCTCGATCCCGGGGACGAGCTCTGCGCCGAAGACGCCCCTACCCGATGACGATCCGCCTACACGGCAGGCCTCGTTCACGAATCGACGGCTGCCACGAGGGCCGGCACGCGCCCAATCCCGCCCGCCCTGGATCAAGCCGGTCCCCGAACCCGCGATGGTGCGATGCAGGGCCGCTCAACACGGACGGCCGAGACGCAGAATGCCGGCCTTGCCCGGAAGGCAGCGATCGCCGATCGCGGAGGCTCCCATTCTGTGTGACGAAATCCAGGGCGCAAGGACCCGCGAGCTCGCAGTCTGGACGCCACTCCCGCTCCCAGAATCATGGCGCAGGAGCACGCCGAGCCGGGTTTCGGAGTGCTGGTTGCGTTCCGATGCGATCGTCTGCGAGCCGATGGAGCGGCGTTTCGGGGCTTCTGCTTTACCTCGGGCGCAGTCAGCCGAATCCCCGGGCCGGCTGATCAGCGCTTATCGTCTTTGACCGCTTTCTGGCCAATCGAGTCACGTAATGTATCCTTAATGTGGCTCTATGCGCCAGCTCGGACAGAACATCATCACGACCCGCAGCTCGCTCAGCTGATTTGAATTTGCAGTAGCCAGACGGCATGACCACGTGACGGCAGGAGCGCCGCGACCGCGGCGAGCCTGATCGAGCGCCTGGGCGCCCAGCAGTCATCCACGTCGTGGACGGCGGCGTGGAGTGGGCGAGCCTCGGCAACCTTCTCCAACCCGGGGCAGCGAAGCTCGGCGTGGCGGCATGAGAGACTTACCGAGGCGATCGGCCGAGGCAGTTTGTTGTCCTGATTCGAGTTGCGAGGGAGCGAGCATGAGTGGCACGACAATCGATCCGACCTTCTACCGGACGGCCAGCGAGGCGGCAGCGGCGCCCGTCGAGGAGCTTGCCTACGTGGTGGCTTTTGATCGCAAGAGCGAGCTGAGCGACGCGATGGCGGTCGTGGATGTCAACCCGGCGTCAGACAGCTATGGGCGCGTGGTGGGATGGACCGAGGTCGGGGTCGGCGCGGAACTGCATCACTTCGGGTGGAACGCGTGCAGCAGCGCGCTCAAGCACGATGGTCACGATATGGACGGCCTGGCTCGCCGGTACCTGCTGGTGCCGGGGATACGGTCATCGAAGATCTATGTGATGGACACCGGACCGGATCCCCGGCAGCCCGCGGTGGTCAAGACGATCGATGCCCAGGAGCTGTCCGAGAAGGCGGGGTACTCGCGTCCGCACACGCTGCACTGCGGACCCGATGGAGTCTTCCTCACGTGCCTGGGTGGACCGGAGGGCGACGCCGACGGCCAGAGCGGGATCGCGCTGCTCGACCACCAGACGTTCGATGTGGTGCGCGCGTGGGAGACCGATCACGGACCACAGCGCATGTCCTATGACGCATGGTGGCGTCTGAATCGCAACGTGCTCATCTCCAGCGAGTGGGGCACCCCGTCGATGCTCGAGGACGGGGTAGTCCCCGAGCTCTTGCTCGGGAACAAGTACGGTCACGCGCTGCACTTCTGGGATCTGGCGGAGGGCAGGCACCTGCAGCGGGTGGATCTCGGCGCCGAGCACCAGATGGCCCTGGAGGTCCGCCCGTCACATGATCCGGAAGCCGACTGGGGGTTCCTCGGGGTGGTCATCAGCACCGAAGATCTGTCCGGATCGGTGTGGCGCTGGTTTCATGACGGCGAGGAGTGGAAGGTCGAGAAGGTCATCACCATCCCCGCAGAGCCTGCGGACGCCGATCAGCTCCCCCCGCTGCTCAAGTCGTTCGGTGCGGTGCCGCCGATCATCACCGACATCGACCTGTCGGTCGACGATCGGCTCCTGTACGTGTCCTGCTGGGCCACCGGCGAGATGAAGCAGTATGACGTCACCGATCCGGCCCACCCCAAGGAAACGGGATCCGTGAAGCTCGGCGGGATCGTGCGCCGCGCATCCCATCCCGCCGCGCCGGATCTGCCGCTTCTCGGCGGCCCGCAGATGGTCGAGGTCAGTCGGGACGGGCGACGCGTGTACTTCACCAACTCCCTGTATGGAGCCTGGGATGACCAGTTCTACCCCGACGGGGTTGGCGCGTGGATGGCCAAGCTCGATGCCGACCCACACGGCGGGCTCAGCGTGGACGAGAGCTTCTTCCCTCACGGCGAGGAGTTCCGCGGCCGACGCGTGCACCAGATCCGCCTACAGGGAGGCGACGCCTCGTCTGATTCCTACTGCTACCGGTAGGAGGGTTCGGGCGAGAGCGTCCGCGGCTCGTCGGGCGTTATGACGGGAATGCGCGGGATGTCGATGGGATGGGTCCGTGACCCTCAACGAGCGGTCGCTGGCCCACGATCGCGACCCGGCGTAGTGGGGGCCCGGTGTCTCAGGTGAGCGTGGAGGAACTGCTGGGATCGTCCCGACGGTGTGCGGTGCTCTCTCAGCATCGAAGACACGGGTCGAAAATCGGCGCCCAGCACGCTCGCCAACTCGTCGGGCCCGTACCGGCTGACGGGCAGATCGCTGCACTGAGCGGGACCGTCGGGTCCGAACGTTGCGATGATCAGGTGCCCGCCGGGACGCAACGACCGTTTCAGCGTTTGGAGGTATCGAGCGCGATCGGTCGCCTCGACCATGAAATGAAACACGGCACGGTCGTGCCAAAGGTCGTAGGTGCGGCCGAGCCCATCGACGCGGACGTCTGCCTGGATCCAGCGGATGCGCTCCGCGCTCTCGCCGCCCTGGGCACGGGCTCGCGCGAGCGCAGCCGAGGAGATATCGACGACGCTCACGTCCCGATACCCAGCATCGACCAGCTCGCCCGCGAGCGCCGAGGTGCCGCCTCCGACATCGATGATCGCCGCCTCAAACCCCAAGCCCAGCACCTCGATCATTGCCATCGAGGTCTGGGGCGACGCTTCGTACCAGCTCAGCTCGGACGACTCTCGCCCGGTGTAGCGCTTCTCCCAGTGAGCGCGCACGCCCATCAGAGTCTGAGTATCGCACCTCCCGGGACCCTGCTCGCGTTCCGCCGCGCCTGGGGACGCGCGGTGCAGCTCGTCGCCAGGGGCGCGAAGCGGCTCCCACGCCTGCTGGGATGACCAGTCGATGCGCTCGTAGGGCTCCAGCGCGCTCGGACGTTTGGGCCGCTGCGGCGGCAGGCGGCCCCGTGGCAACCGAGCGCACGCGAGCGCCATTGCCCGGGCGTGAGTGCAGGTCTTGGTGGCTCACGATGTATCCGGCTGACCGTAGGCGAGCGATCGCTCCCAAGGGCTTGCTGCTCCTGCTAGCTGGGCGCGATCAGGTGGGGCCGAATGTGGGCACGAATATGGACACGCTTGTCACCGCTGCTCATGCTGGCGCGCCCGATCTGCGACGTGGAGTGGCTGGCTGGTGCGAATGCGGAGATTCGAACCTCCAACGTCCGGATCACATTTTGGGTGCCCTGTCCGGAGGTTTGGAAGCCCAGGAAGCGCCTGTATGCAGCGCTTCACGTGAACCGCGACGATGCCGGAGGAGGGACTCGAACCCCCGACACGCGGATTATGATTCCGCTGCTCTAACCGACTGAGCTACTCCGGCGGGGTCAGGCAGTCTAAACGGCGCCCGGGGGTGCAGCCGGGCGCGTGAAGCTCGTCAGCAGGAGGGTGGCCCGGAGGCGCTCGCGACGACGGCGATCGTCAGGCCGCCCGCATCGGCGGCGCATATGATCCGTGGCGATGCCGGACC
>JBPCQU010000110.1:0-2628 GCA_050997795.1 Solirubrobacteraceae bacterium
CGCTCACCACCGGGAGCTGCGACACGCGGTGCTCGTGCAGGAGCGCCACCGCATCGCGGACGCGGAAGTGGGGCTCGACGGTGACCAGCGGCGGGATCTCGCCCGCCTCGCGCTTGCGGCGCAGGACGTCGCCAACGGTCAGCTCTGTCCCGCGCTCGAGGAACCCGTACTGGCGCATCCAGGCGTCGGAGTAGACCTTGGACAAGTAGGAGCGGCCGCCGTCGGGGATGATCACGACGATCACCGCCTCGGGGTCCGGCACCTCGGCGGCGACCTGGAGCGCGGCGTGGAGCGCGAGCCCGCCCGAGCCGCCGGCCAGGATCGCCTCGTCCTGGGCGAGCCGGCGCGTGGTCAAAAACGCGTCGCGGTCTGACACGGTGACCCAGCGGTCCACGACCGAGCGGTCGAAGGTCTGGGGCCAGAAGTCCTCGCCGACGCCCTCGACGAGGTACGGGCGGACGTTGTCGGCGCCACCCGAGTAGATCGAGCCCTCCGGGTCGGCGCCCACGACCACCAGCTCAGGCTTTCTCTCGCGTAGGTAGTGAGCCATGCCGGTGATCGTGCCGCCGGTGCCGACGCCCGCGACGAGGTGGGTGATCCGGTCACCGAGCTGCTCCCACAGCTCGGGCCCGGTGAAGTCGTAGTGAGCCTGGGGATTGGCCGGGTTGGCGTACTGGTTGGGCTGAAACGCCCCCGGGATCTCCTCGGTCAGCCGGTCGGCGACCCGGTAGTAGGCCTGGGGCGAGCCGGGCGGGACATCGGTCGGGGCGAGCACCACCTCGGCCCCGTAGGCGCGCAGCAGGTCGATCTTCTCCCGCGACATCTTGTCGGGCATGACCGCGATCACGCGGTAGCCCTTCAGCCGCGCGGCGATCGCCAGCCCGGTTCCGGTGTTGCCCGAGGTGGGCTCGACGATCGTGCCTCCCGGACGGAGGTGGCCGTCGCGCTCGGCGGCTTCGATCAGCGCGACCGCGATCCGGTCTTTTATCGACCCGCCCGGGTTGAACGACTCGAGCTTGGCCACCAGCTGAGGGCGCAGGGCGGCGCCGATTCGCGACAGCCGGACCAGCGGTGTGTCGCCGATCGTGTCGAGGATCGAGTCCTTCACGTCGGGGGCGGCGACGGCCCTAGGCATCACCCGTCGATCGTACGCCAGCGTCCGCCGCCAGCACCTCGGGGTCGGCCGCCTCGAACCACCGACGGTGGAAGAACTTCGGGAAGAACGGCCACGAGGCGAACATCAGGACGATGCCGACGATCAACCCGCCGATACCGACCAGGATCGGCGTCTGGATACCCGCCAGGGGCTTTGAGTAGTTGTTCCCGGCCGTGCTGTAGTAGCTGTAGGCCTTGATCCCGATGTAGGCCATCATGATCCCGCCGACGACGGGGATCAGCCCGGCGAGGAAGAAGTTGCGAGCGCTCTTGAACAGGTCACGGCGGAAGTAGACCGCGCACGCGAGTCCGGTGAAGCCGTAGTAGAAGACGACCGCGAAGCCGAGCGCCGAGATCGTGTCACCGAGGACGTTCTGCTTGGGGTTGAACGCGATCAGCGCCACCGTCCACACGGTCGACAGGCCGCCCATCAAAAGCGTCGAGAAGCTCGGCGTCAAAAAGCGCGGGTGGATGCGGCCGAACGCCTCCGGGATCGCCCCCCAGCGCGCCATCGACAGGGTCGTGCGCGCGGTCGGCAGGATCGTCGTCTGCGTAGACGCCGAGGCCGAGGTGAGGACGGCGATGATCATCAGCTTGTCGAGCGGCGAGCCGAACACCTTGCCACCCAGCGCGTTCAGGACATCACCCGAGTTGTTGGCCAGGAAGCCCGGACCGTTGTAGGCCTGCGCCGCGGCGCTGACGATCACGTAGATCAGCAGCAGGATCACGGTCGAGACGACCGCCGCCTTGCCCGGCCCGTGGGTGCGGTCACGCGACTCCTCGTTGACGGCGACGCCTGAGTCCCAGCCCCAGTAGATGAAGATGCCGAGCAGGACCGCGTCGACCAGCGCGCCAAAGCCCAGGTCGAACGGGTTGAACCACGACGCCGACACCTGGATCGAATGGGCCGGGCTGCTGGCGTAGACCTTGATCAGCGCGACGACCGCGAACAGCGCCAGCGTGAAGATCTCGAGGCTCAAGAGAATCGTCTGGACTCGAGCTGACAGCTCGATGCCGCGATAGCAGATCCAGGTCATCAGCACGATCCAGACCACCGAACCGATGATCAGGGCAAAGGTCGAGGGGTGCGCATGCGAGTCGAACAGGAGGAAGGTGTAGTTGCTGGCGATCTCCGACAGCGACGCCATGACGATGATGTCGGCGAGAAAGATCGCCCAGCCGTTGATCCAGCCGAGCTGCGGCCCGAAGGCGCGGGTCACCCAGGCGAACGTGGTCCCGGCGTCCGGGTCGGCGAGGTTGAAGAAGCGATAGCCGACCGAGACGAACAGGATCGGGATGAAGGCGACGATCAGCACCGCCGGCGCGTGCACGCCCACCCCGCCGACGGCGACGACGAAGCCGAGCGTGGCCGCGAGGCTGTACGCGGGCGCGGTCGATGCGATGGCGATGACCAGGTTCGAGATGTAGCCGAGCGCGTCGACCTTGAGCCCCTTGGTGCCGGGGGCGTACTCG
>JBPCQU010000182.1:0-4537 GCA_050997795.1 Solirubrobacteraceae bacterium
ACGTCCTCGACGCTCGACAGGGGGGCGTGGGCGATCACCTCGGCGTTTGCGGGGTTGAGAATCGGCTCGGTCTGGCCGTCTGCGGGGTCGACAAACTGGTTGTCGATGAAGTTCTGGAGTGTGGTGGTGGTGGCAGTCATTCTGCGCGTCAACCTACCACTCCGGGGCAGGGACGCAAACGGCTGTACCCTCAGCTCGAGATGGATGCAGCGTCGGGCATCGGGATTCCCTTGGCGTTCGGCGCTGGACTGATCTCGTTCCTCTCTCCGTGCGTGCTGCCGCTCGTTCCCGGCTACATCTCGGCTGTCGCCGGAGTCGCGCCATCGGAGATCAGGACCCGCCGCGTGATCGGGCCGAGCCTGGCGTTCATCGGCAGCTTCTCGTTCATCTTCATCGCACTCGGCCTACTCGGTCAACGAGCGCTGCGCAGCGCGCTGACGGGTCCGGCGGCGCTCAGGGTCTCGGGGGCGGTGATCATCGTCATGGGGATCCTGTTCATGCTCGCCCCGTTCGTGCCGGCGCTGAGCCGCGAATGGCACGTCGGCAGGCTGATGGCGCGCGCCGGCCGGGGTGGTCCGGTGCTGACCGGGGCCGCGTTCGCGCTGGCCTGGACCCCCTGCACGGGGCCGACGCTGGGCGCGATCCTGACCGCCGCCGGGACCTCGAACTCGGCCTCGCGCGGCGCGATCCTGCTCGCCGTCTACTGCGCGGGGCTCGGGGTGCCATTCCTGATCACCGGGTTCGCCTTCAGCCGGGCAACGTCGGCGTTCGCGGTCGTCAAGCGCCACTACCCGCTGGTGATCGGCCTCGGCGGGGCGGTGCTGATCGGGATGGGAGTGCTGATCTGGACGGGCGAGTTCACGCAGCTGAACATCACCGTCAGCCATTGGATCCAGTCGCTGGGGCTACCGGACTTCAATTCGGATACTTGACCTCGAGTGATACGCTGGGCCGGCCGAGTATTAGGGTCACCTAACAACAGACACCGTGTCCTTCGCTCAGACCGTCCTCCTCGGAGCCCTCGCTGGGTTCACGATCTACCTCGGGCTCCCCGTGGGCCGCATGCAACTGCTGGGCAGCCGCGGTCGCGTCGCGCTGGCGATGTTCGCCGTCGGCGTGCTGGCGTTCATCTTCGTCGATGTGCTCTCGAACGGGCTGGCGATCCTCGACCACGCCGTGCAGGCGTTCCGAGGCGATCACGAGTCGCTTGGCTATGTGGTCTGGCTGGTGCTCTTGCTCGCGGTCGGATTCGGAGCCGGCAGCGCGGGCCTGGCCATGATCCAGCGCCGGCTGCGCCCGCTCGGCGCCCGGCGGCCACCGATCGCTGGTGGCGCCGGCGTCGCCACGGCGTCGCCCGGTGTCGCGGCCGTCGCCGGCGTCGACCCCGACGCGATCGCGCTCGAGCTCGAGGCGCGTCGCAACGCGCTGCGGACGGGGCTTACGATCGCCGCCGCGATCGGCGTGCACAACTTCGCCGAGGGGCTGGCGATCGGCGTCTCGGCGCGGGCGGGCGCGATCAGCCTGGCGACCGTCCTGATCATCGGCTTCGCGCTCCACAATGCCACCGAGGGCTTCGGGATCGTGGGGCCACTCGGCGACGTGCGGCCGTCGTGGCGCTGGCTCGGCGTCGCCGGGCTGATCGGTGGTGGGCCGACGTTCGTCGGGTCGATCGTCGGCTACGAGGTCACGAGCCATGCGCTCGAGCTCGCCTTCTACGCGATGGCCGGAGGCGCGATCCTGTACGTGATCGGCGAGGTGTGGAACGGGATGCGACGGTTCGGCTACCGCGAGCTCGAGCTGGCGATGCTGACCGCGGGCTTCCTGGTCGGGGTCGTGACCGACCTGGTCGTCGCCTACGGCGGCGGCTGACGGACCACCGCTAGCGGATCAGGTGGGCCGAGCGGCCGGCCTGCACCATCGCGTCGAGGGTCTCGGTGGCGTCGTGGCGCGGGCGCCAGCGGAGCTGCCGGCGCGCCTTTGTCGTGTCCATCAAGACCGGGTGGCGGACGCTCTCGATCCACTGCGCCTGGGCCGGCACGAAGGGGAGCCGGGCGACGAGCTCGGCGACCGCGCCGAGCGCGAGGTCGGGCACCGGGATGCTGTACCAGCCCAGGGCATCGGCGAGGTTGGCCATCGTCAGCGTCCCTTCGCCGGCGAGGTTGTAGACGCCGGGCTTGCCGCGGCCGAGCACTGCCGCGCGCATCGCTGTCGCCACGTCGTCGTGGTGCACGAGCTGGAACGGGACGCCGGGGTCGGGGATCACGGGCTTTAGCGCGGGCATCAGCGCCAGCGCACGGAACGCAGCCGCGGGCATCCGCTCGGACAGACGAAGGTAGGGGATGCTCTGCAGCAACGCCTGCGCGTCGGGGCCGGCGACGATGCACGGCCGGAAGACGTATGCGTCGGTGCGGCTGCCGTCGAGCAGCGTCCACAGCGCGGATTCGAGCTCGGCCTTCTGGGCGGAGTAGTAGTGGCGTGAGGTCCCGCGGGCCAGCACGTCCTCGGTCAGCAGGTCCGGGTTGTCGCCGTGGAATCCGTACGCCGCCACCGACGAGGCGTAGACCAGGCGCTTGGCGCCGGCCTCGATCGTGGCTTTGAACACGTTGCGAGAGCCCTGCAGGTTAACGCTGGTGGTCTCCTCGAGGCCCCCCATGATCACGAACGCGAGGTGGACCACTACGTCGGCGCCCGCGATCACCTCACCGACGGCGGCGGCGTCGAGCACGTCGGCCTGGCGGTAGGTGGTCTTGCGCAGCCCCGCCGCGGCTGGGTCAAACGGACTGCGCGCCATGGCGGTGATCGCACCGACGTCACGGCTTGCCTCCAGCGCGCGCAGCAGCGAGCGTCCGATGTCGCCGGTCGGCCCGGTCACGGCTACCGTCAGCTTGCGGGCAGGGCGCTTGGAGGTCGGAGTGCTCGGGCGCTCAGTCATCTTCGTAGCCCGGCTCGCCCGGCAGCACGATCCGGGCGGTCTCGCCGCCGACGAGCACGCGCGGCTGGACGGGTTCGATGGTGCGCGATCGGGCGTGCTCGAGCAGCTCCAGCGCGGAGGCAAACGACGACAGCTGCTCGAGATGCTTGATCGTCGGAAACACGAGCATCAGCTGGCCATCGGCCGCGGCGGCGAGTGCGGCGGCGGGCGCATACCAGCGCGCATCGACCACTTCCTGACCGTCGATCGCCGGCTCGGCGCCGTCCGGCAGGTGGGCGAGGAAGAACCAGGTGTCGTAGCGGGTCTTGACCTGGGCGGGCGTGATCCAGCGCGAGAACGCCACCAACGCATCGGGGTCGGCGAGCTCGATCCCAGCCTCCTCGCTCAGCTCCCGGGCCGCCGCCGCGCGCAGCGCGCCGTCACCCTCGCCGTCCCCTGGGCTGACCGCGCCGCCGGGAAACACCCAAGCGCCGCCCATGAACCGCGCCGCCGGGGTGCGCTGGACGAGCAGCACCTCAAGCTCCCGCTCGTCGCCTCGGAGCACGATCACGGTCGCCGCGAGCCGGGGAACGGTCGGCGCGCCGGAGGTCAGCTCAGCTCCGGGCTCGGGCCGACTCATGCTCACCGCGGCGAGCCTACAGCAGCGGGTTGGCGCCGGTAGGCTTCCGCGCCGATGAAGTACATGTGTGAATCGTGCGGGTTCATCTACGACCCGGCCGAGGGTGACCCGGACGGGGGCATTCCGCCTGGGACCGAGTTCACCGACATCCCCGACACCTGGTTCTGCCCGGTGTGCGGCGCTCGCAAGCGGGACTTCTCGCCCTACGAGGACTAGCCGGCGGCCCGCCGGGCGCGCTCAGGCGGCCACGTGCGCCACCCGGCTCGCGCTGGCCTCGGCGATCGCTGACGCGGTGATCGCGACCAGGCGGCGCAGGTCGTGCTCGGAGATCGACAGCGCGGGCATCAGCACGAGCACGTCGCCGAGCGGGCGGATCACCGCCCCGCGTCGGCGGGCGGCCAGTGTCACGCGGTGGCCGAGCCGCTGAGACACCGGCGCCGCGACCAGCTCGATTCCGACCATCATCCCCCGCTGCCTGACCTCGGCCACGCCGGGCAGCATCTGGACCCGCTGCTCGAGCAGCCTCGCCAGCAGGCCGATCTTGGGCGCCAGCAGCTCGAGCGTTCGCTCGCGTTCGAAGGTCTGAAGCGAGCCGATCGCGGCCGCGCACGCGAGCGGGTTGCCCGTGAACGTGTGGCCGTGAAAGAACGTCCTGAAGTCCTCGCAGCCGCCGAGGAAGCCCTGGTAGACGCGCTCGGTGGCGAGCGTCGCGGCGAGCGGGAGATAGCCGCCGGTCAGGCCCTTGCCGACGCACAGCAGGTCTGGCGTGACGTCCTCGTGCTCGCAGGCGAACATCCGGCCGGTGCGTCCGAACCCGGTCGCGACCTCATCGCAGATCAACAAGACGCCATGCTCGTCGCAGCACTCCCGCACCCGGCGCAGGTACCCGGGCGGTTGCATAAGCATCCCGGCGGCGCCCTGCACGAGCGGCTCGACGATCACCGCCGCGACCTCGGGCCCGTGCTGCTCCAGGAGCGCCTCGAGCT
>JBPCQU010000188.1:0-11816 GCA_050997795.1 Solirubrobacteraceae bacterium
CGGGGGCTGCCGAGAGGCGAGCTTGACCGCCTGGTAGAGCGGCAGGCTGCCGGCCCCCGGGTTTCCCGGTGCGGCCGATCCGACGCCCTGGCTGATCTGGATCGCGCTCGGATCCTGGATCTGAAGCTGGCTGGCCACGGGCTTGCCGCTCGAGGTCAGCGCGTTGGCCTCCCAGTCATAGAACTCGAGCCGCGCGGTGGTCCCCACCTCCTGCTCGGCCCTGGCGGTGTTGCTCACCGAGGGCAAACCAACCGAGATCTGGTTGCCGCCCGAGGTCTGGATCTCGGGCTCGGAGACGCCGAGCTGGTCCACGCGCTCGCGCATGATCTCGACCGCGCGGTTGAGCGAGTCCTGCGTCACCGCGCTCTGGGCCGTCGGCTCGCCCTCATAGACGAGCTGCACACCGCCCTTGAGGTCGAGCCCGAGGCGGGTCGCCTGCGTGATGATCACGAACACCGAAGCGGCGAGCAGCCCCGCGACGAGGAGCAGGACGAAGCCGTGGCGCTGGCGGTCAGACATCAGTCTTCGAGGATGCTAAAGGACGGTCGCGCGCGGAGACTCAGCCACGCCAGCCATGTCAGCCACGCTGATTGTGGTTGGTCGGCGTGAGCACGACGAGCAGGCCGCCGTCCTCGTCGTCGTAGGCAGGAAACAGATCGGCCACGGCGCGGGCCGGCAGGTCGTGCTCGGCGTGGACCTCCACTTGCTTGCCCTGCACCCGGACCTCCCACTCGAGCACCGTTCCCACGTGGTCGTTGCCATCTTCGAAGCGCAGGCCGAGCACGTCCTTGATCGGTCTGCCGATCGCCTGCTCGGTCTTGAGACCCGTGAGCTCGAAGGACCCCCTCCCGCAGTCGACGATCCGGCCGTCGGAGTCACAGGCGAAGAAAGCGGCGTTCGGAGCGGGGTAGTAATCGTCGAGCAGCTCGAACAGGTAGGCAAACCCGCACTTCTCGCAACCGCGCGCCTCGCGACGAAAGCCGACGTTGCGGTCGGTTCCCATCGAGCGGTTCCCGCAGTGGGGGCAGATGAAGTAGCGCTCGCGGCTCATCACGAAGCCAGGATAGACAGCCGCCGAGTCTGGCTCGCCACCCCTTGGCCAGTGGGCAGACCGAGGGCCCTGGGACCGCGTGAGGTCCATTTAGAGCAGCGTCGGCGGCCCGGGCGGCGCCAGCCCGAGGTGGGCGAAAGCGCGCCTGGTCGCCGCCCGCCCGCGCGGGGTCCGCTCGATCAGCCCCCGCTGAAGCAGGTAGGGCTCGTACACGTCCTCGATCGTGTCTTGCTCCTCCCCGACCGCCACCGCGAGCGTCGAGAGCCCCACGGGTCCTCCGCCGAAGCGCTCGCAGATCGCGCTCAGGATCTCGCGGTCGAGACGGTCAAGCCCCTCGGCGTCGACCTCGAGCAGGTCCAGCGCCGCTGCCGCCACCCGCTCGGTGACGATCCCGCCGTGGCGCACCTCGGCGTAGTCGCGCACGCGCTTGAGCAACCGGTTGGCCACGCGCGGCGTCCCGCGGCTACGGCTGGCGATCGCCACCGCGCCGGCGTCCTCGATCTCGACCCGCAGCAGTCGGGCCGAGCGCCTCACGATCAAGGCGAGGTCGTCGGGCCCGTAGTGCTCGAGCCGGTGCTGGATCCCGAACCGGTCACGCAGTGGGGTCGTCAGCAGACCCGCTCGGGTCGTGGCGCCGATCAGCGTGAACGCCGGCAGCGCGAGCGTCACCACCCGCGCGCCCGCGCCCTGGCCGACGGTGATCGGCAGGAGCGCATCCTCCATCGCCGGGTAGAAGGTCTCCTCGAGCGCCCGCGGCAGCCGGTGGATCTCGTCGACGAAGAACACCGCTCGTGGCTCGAGCGCGGTCAGGAACGACGCGACGTCGCCCTTGCGCTCGAGCGCCGGGCCGGCGGTCTGGACGAACGAGACGCCGAGCTCAGCGGCCACGATCTGCGCGAGCGAGGTCTTGCCGAGGCCGGGAGGACCGGCCAGCAGGACATGGTCGAGCGCCTCGCCCCGGGCCGCCGCGGCTTCGATCGAGACCGCGAGCTGGTCCTTGACCGCGCGTTGCCCAACGAAGTCAGCCAGTCGCCGCGGGCGCAGCGAGCGGTCGAGCTCGAGCTCGTCCGAGGACAACTCCTCGGGGGCGCCGATCCGCGCCGCCTGGGCGCTCACCGGCGGGCGCTCCTGAGCGCGTGGGCGATCAGATCCTCGGTGCTCTCGGCGGCGGCGCCGGCGAGCAGTTCGTCGACCTCATCCCCGCGGTAGCCCAGCCCGAGTAGCGCTTCGCGCGCCAGCGCGATCGGATCATCGCCCCGGGACACGGAGATCGCGTCCTCTCCGAGCGCCACGCCGACCTTCTCCCGCAGCTCGACGACGATCCGCTCCGCGGTCCGCTTGCCGACGCCCGGGGTGGCCTGAAGCGCCGCGACGTCGCCGCCGGCGACCGCAGCCAGCAGCGCACGCGGGGCCGCTCCCGACAGCACCGCGAGCGCGACCTTCGGGCCGACCGCCTGCACCCCGAGCAGCATCAGAAACAGGTCACGCTCCTCCTCGGTCGCGAAGCCGTACAGGGCGAGCGCGTCGTCGCGGACGACAAGGTGGGTGTGGAGCATCACCGCGTTGCCGGCGGCCGGCACCTGCTTGAGCGTCTCCCCCGAGATCGCGAGACGGTAGCCAACGCCGCCGCAGTCGACTACGACGTGGTCGGCGCGGCGAACCGCGACCGAGCCCGAGATCAGCGCGATCACGGTGCGACCGCCACGGCGCGCGCGAGCGGAGCACGGTTGAGGTCGCAGATCGCCACCGCGAGCGCGTCGGCGGCGTGATCCGGGGTCGGCGGCGCCACGAGTCCCAGCAGCTGAGCGACCATCCGCGCGACCTGGCCCTTGTCGGCGCGTCCGTTGCCGCAGACCGCCCCCTTGACCTGCTGCGGGGTGTAGGAGCGCGACGCCACGCTGCGCTGGCCCGCCGCCAGCAGCACCACGCCGCGGGCCTGACCGACGGCGAACGCGGTCCGGACGTTGGCGCAGAAGTAGAGCTCCTCGATCGCCACCGCGTCGGGTTGATGGCGATCCAGCAGCTCGCCGACGCGCGCATGGATATCAGCCAGGCGGCGTTCGACCGGGACCCCGGGGCGGGTCTCGATGACGCCCTGCTGGAGGGCTTGAAGATGCGAGCCGGCGCTGCGGACGAGGCCGTAGCCCGTGCTCGCAGTCCCGGGGTCGATGCCGAGCACGAGCATTACAGCAGTCATTCTGCGCGGCCCTCCGGACGCCTGCCCGCCGCCGGCCCGGCTGGGCGATCTCTGTCACCCCACCCCCCAACGGCGCAACCTTGCCCCGGTTCTGCTGTTGTTGCGGTGTCAGACCGACGACCCCCCCACCTCGGAGGGCCGGGACAGTGGGCAGCCTGCTCAGTACCGTGCCACCGCTGGCCGCGGCGTTGCTGGCGGCTGCGCTGTTGGCCGTGGCGCTGTTCGCGCTCGCCTCGCCGGCCGGCGCGTCCACCCGGCGCACGCCCACGCTCGCGCCCTCGAGCACGGTGGTCGACGGCCCGAGCGCCGACATCGTCGGGCTCTCGGGGATGGCGATCGCCCGCGACGGGACCGGCGGGCTGGTCTACCTCAAAAACGTCGGGGGAGACCCGCACGTGTTCGTCTCGTCCCTGCACGGCGGGAGCTTCCAGGCCCCGGTGCAGGTCGACGCCGGCCTCGCGGGGCCATCCTCGCAGCCGGTGATCGCGACGGCCAGCGGCGGCCTGACGCTGGTCGCGTTCATCAACGGAGGCGAGCTCTACGCGGTCCAGCAATCCAGCACGACCGCGCCCTGGCAGGCGCCGGTGGCGCTGTTCGGTGGCGCCAGCAACCCGTCGCTGTCGATCAGCACGTTCGGCAAGGCGTACCTCGCATTCACCGCCGCCGGGGCCGGCGGCCACGACGTCCGCGCCGCGTACTTCAACCTCGGCTACTGGGCGATCGAGTCGACCGCGCTGGACGCTAACCCCGCCGACGACGCGGGGACGGGGAACGGTCGCCCGCAGGTGGCGACCGCCGGGGATGGCGTCGCGATCGTCGCCTGGGGTGAGGGCGGCCACGTCTACACGCGGCGCGTCTGGGGGACGGCGCCAAGCACCGTCTACGAGCAAGCCGACCCAGCGTCATATTCGGGCTGGAGCGAGGTATCCGCCGACGAGCCTCAGATCTCGACCGGGGGCGACTCCTCCTACGCCGCCGTGGCCTTTCACGAGCTGCTCTCAAACGGCGACTCGCAGCAGTCACGGGTACTGGTCAACCGTCTGCGGGCGTCCCAGTACGACGGCCCCAAGCAGGGCGACGGGCTGACCACTCCGGGGCCCGAGGGCGCTGAGCAGCCGCAGGTCGCGGTGACCGAGTATGGCCGCGGCTTCGTCACCTCCGAGCGCGACCAGTCCCATAGCCTGGTCGCCACCACCCTGGCCACCAACGAGACCCCTCAGGCGAGCGTCGACGTCTCCGGCCTGCCGCTGAGCGCCGGGCCGGATGCCATACCCGCGACCGCCGGGACGATCTCGACCCTGATCGCCTGGCAGCAGAGTCCGGGCACCGCCGGCACGCCGGAGATCCGCCTCCGCTACGCCCCCGACGGCGCCGACCTCGGCCCCGAGGAGGTGATCTCCTCGCCGGCAATGGGCCCGACCGACGCCGACCGGGGATTGGTCGCCGGCGGGGACCTGGCCGGGGATGCGGCGGTGGCGTGGGTCCAGGGAGCCGGAGCGCAGACGCAGATCGTCGCGGGTCAACTGTTCCAGGCTCCGGGTCCGCCCACCCCCTCTCCGCGGTTTCAGTACGCCGACCGGGTCAATCCGGTGCTCAGCTGGTCTCCGGCCCCCGAGCTGTGGGGTGCGCCGCAATATCTCGTCAAGCTCGACGGCGTCCAGATCGCCGAGACGACCGCGACCCAGATCCAGACCCCGGCGCTGACCCAGGGCCGCCACACGTGGCAGCTCACGGCGGTCAACCAGGCCGGCCTGGCCACGCCCTGGCAGGCCGCGACGGTGTTCGTCGACTCGCTGCCGCCGCGCGTCTCACTCGAGATCACCGGCGTCCGGCACGTGGGATCAGAGCTCCAGGTCTACGTCGGCTACACCGACTCGCCGCCGGGCGTTTCGCCCTCTGTGGCGTCGGGTGTCAACTCGGTCCAGGTGAAGTGGGGTGACGGCGCGAACTACTACATCACCCACGGAAAGTTCCACTTCTACAGTCGCCGCGGCACCTTTGTCGTGACCGTGATCGTCAAGGACCGCGCGGGCAACAGGACGATCGTGACCCGAAAGCTCAAGATCACGCCGCAGCCGAAACCGAAACCGAAGGGGAAAGCGAAACCCAAGCGCGGGCGCAAGCACACGACGATCAAGAGAACGGTCCGTCGATGACCTCGACCCGACGCTCAGCGCCCGACGCAGGCGGCCCCCGAAATGTGCGGGTCGGTCAACCTCACGACCCGCCAGACGCCAACGCGCGCGAGCGTGTGCGCCCGGCTCAGACGCGGGTCGACTCGGGCCGCTTCACCGTCGGTGCCGTTGTGCGGGCCGATGAAGTCGACGCCCGGGGCGTGCATCCTCGTGCCCACCCGCTCGAGCGTTACGTGCAGCTTCCACGCCAGCGCGGTCTGAACGCCGTGGTTGACCGCGGCGAAGCTCGACTTGCACGGGAACACGCCGCGATGCCCGCCGACGGCGGCTACCGCCTTACCGAGCTGATCCAGGGTCGAGACGGCCTGCGACGCGGCCGGGCCAGCCGCTCGAGCCTCGGAGAATCGGGTGGTGGTGAACGGGACGCAAACCGCAACCAGGACCGCCGCGACCACGACCGCGACCGCGTGGCGGTGTCGGGGGGCGGCGTCGCCGACGAGCATCGCCACCCGGGTGACGCCGACTCCACCGAGCACGCACGTCAAGGCCGCGGCGGGCAGGAAGAAACGCTCCAGGCCGGGATAGCCGTCGAGGGTCATCGCGACCACCACGACCCACCAGCAGGCGATCGCCCCGCCCATCGCCAGCAGCAGCCGGTCGCGATCGCGCCACCAGCCGATCGCCACCGCCACCGCGGCGGCGATCAGTGCCGGCAGCACCTGCAGGTCGATTCCCCTCCCGACCACGGCGCGGAGCGGGTCAGACCCCAGATGACCGTTGTACTCGGCCGCGTGGGTGGCGGCCAAAAACGGCTGGCCCGAGCCGACCCACGGGGGCACGAACCACAGAAACGGAAGCGAGAACAGCCCGGCCAGGATCAGCGCCCGCATCTTCGCGCTCTTGAACTGTGGCTCTCTGAACCACAGCCACAGCGCGAACAGGCCGATGAACGGCCACCACTCTGGCCGGATCAGGCCCGCGGCGAGGGCGAGCACGAGCGCCTGCCCCTTGTGGCCGTCGAGCAGGCGGTCGATCGCCCACAGGGAGGCGCCGATCAGCACGACCTCGGAGGTGCCGCGCAGCCAGTAGTAGACCCAGTCCTGAGTCAGCACGACGCCGATCACGGCCAGCAGACCGGCGAATGCCCCCGCCCGGCCCCCGCCCATGAGCCGGCTGGCGAGCCGCCACGCCGCGACGAGTCCGAGCAGGCCGCTCACCCGAGCCGTGATCACCCACAGGGTCGGAGCCGCGCCACCGAACAGGCCCCACAGGGTCGTGAACAGAAACGGGAGCGGCTTCCAGGACGGGCCGCCGCTGACCACGAAGCTCAAATGAGGATCGGAGACCTCTCGGCCCCACACGATCCACGACCAGGGATCGTAGCTGGGGACCGTGGGCAGCAGCGCCGCCGACAGGGCCCCGAGGACAACGCAGGCGAAGACCGCGATCACGGCCGGCGAACGGGGCGCGGTACGCAAGGAGCGAGCCCATGAGGCGCCTCGGGGCTCCCCCCGAGCGCCGCCGGAGCCGGCGTCTGGTGGCCGCTGAAGCGGCGGATCGACGACGGGCATCGGCGGGCGATTGTAGCGGCGGCTCTACCGGCCGGCTCGGCGCGGGAGCGGCCGTAACCGCCCACAAATTGCTTCGCGCGGCGCTGCTGGCGCTCGCGGCGACGCTGACCCTGACGCTGGCCGCGAGCGCTCCCGCAGACGCCCAATCCGCCGGGCCCTACGTCGCCACGCCGCCGACCAAGGGCGCCCTGTACCCGGACGGGCAGGACGACCGGTACCTGCTCGGAGGGCAGTGGCTCTACCAGACCGACCCGAGTGACGTCGGGCTGGGCGACGGCTGGTGGCGCAACGCCTCCAGCACCGCTGGCTGGTCGCCGGTCACGGTGCCCAACTCCTACAACGCGGGCTCGTTTACCGCCGCCAGCATGAACGGGTCGGTCGGTTGGTACCGGCGCGACTTCACGTTGCCGAGCTCGGCGTTTGCGAGCTACGTGTCGGCCCGCTTCCGGAGCTGGCTGATCCGCTTCGAATCGGTCAACTACCACGCCACCGTCTGGCTCAACGGCCGCTTGATCGGCCGCCACGACGGGGCCTATCTCCCGTTCGAGCTCCCTTTGAAGGGCGTGCGCCAGGGCGTCAACCGCCTGATCGTGCGCGTCGATGACCGCCGCGGGCCAGGCGACCTTCCGCCCGGTCCGAGCGGCGGTTGGTGGAACTTCGGCGGCATCCAGCACGAGGTCTACCTGCGCTCGGTACAGCGCGCCGACCTGCAGACCGTGCAGGTGCGCCCGATCCTGCCCTGCCCGACCTGCGCGGCCACGATCGAAGAGCTGGCAAAGGTCAGCAATCCGACGTCCGCCGCGCAGACGGTGGCGCTGAAAGGCACTTACGGCGGCCTGAGGATCGACTTCGGCAGCCACACGATCCCCGCGTACGGCAACTGGTACGCGCAGGCGCAGGTGACGCTGGCCGCGCCGCACCTGTGGGCGCCCGGCGATCCGTACCTGTACAAGGCGAGGCTGAGCCTGTCCGATGCGCACGGCCAGCGGCTCGAGCGCTACTTCACCGACAGCGGCGTGCGCAGCGTGAAAGTCACCTCCAGCGGCCAGCTCGAGCTCAACGGGCGGATCCTGAACCTCCGCGGCGTCAACATCCACGAGCAGAACCTCCAGACGGGAGCGGCTCTGGACCTGACGCAACTCAGCCAGCTGGTCGGCTGGACGCGAGCGCTCGGCGCGACGATCATCCGCGCCCACTACCCGCTCAACCCCCAGATCGAGCAGCTCGCCGACCAAGACGGGATCCTGCTCTGGTCCGAGGTGCCGGTCTATCAGGTCCAGTCGCAGTTTTTGACCCAGCCCGCGTGGCTGCTCAGCGCGCACGAGATGCTGCGCGAGAACATCCTCGCCAACCAGAACCACCCCTCGGTCCTACTCTGGAGCATCGGCAACGAGCTGGTGAACCCGCCCAACGGCCCCGAGGCGAGCTACATCGCGGGCGCGTCGGCGCTCGCGCATCAGCTGGACCCGACCCGTCCGGTCGCGATGGCGATCTCCGACTGGCCCGGCATTCCGTGCCAGCGGGCGTACGCGCCGCTGGACGTGATCGGGTTCAACGACTACTTCGGCTGGTTCGACGCCGGCGGCGGCTCGACCGACGACCGTGACCAGCTCGGGCCGTTCCTCGACACCCTGCACGCCTGCTATCCGAGCAAGGGGTTGATGATCAGCGAGTTCGGCTTCGAGGCCAATCGGGATGGGCCGGTCGAGGAGCGGGGTACCTACGCGTTTCAGGCCGACGCGGCCAGATACCACCTGGGGGTCTTCGCGAGCAAGCCCTACATCTCGGGCGCGATCTGGTTCGCGCTGCAGTCATTCGCCGCTCATCCGGGCTGGACCGGCGGCGACCCGATCGGTGACCCGCCGTTCGTACAGAAGGGCGAGATCGACCAGTTCGGCAACCCGACGCCGCTGTTCGGGGTGATCCAGCAGATCTATAGGGTGACGGTTCAGATCGCGCCGGTCAGGGGGCCCAGCGCCGGGCCGCACGGGCCGCACGGGCCAGGCCCCGGGGTCATCGCGTCCGGCCCCCAGCCCGCCCCCGCTAGGCGCTCGAGAAGCGGCAGCGCAGCAGCGTCGCGATCACGCGAAAGCCGTCGATCGCGGTCAGCTTCTTGCCCTCCTCGTTGGACCGCGCCCGGTAGTGGACCGGAACCTCGAAGATACGCTCGCGGCGCTGGACGAGCCTCGCGGTGATCTCGGGCTCGATGGCGAACCCGGCCGAGCGCAGCGGCAGGCTCCGGAACAGGTCAGTCCGGATCATCTTGTGGCAGGTCATGATGTCGTGCAGATAGACGTTGTAGAGCATGTTGCAGGCGAGCGTGACGCCCTTGTTGCCGAGCACGAACAGGAACGAGTGGCTCGTGTAGCCGTCGAACACGCGGACTCCGAAGCAGGCGTTCGCGCGCCCGTCCAGCAGCGGCGCGGTCAACCGCGCGAGGTCCGCGGGGTCGTATTCGAGGTCGGCGTCGAAGATCGCCGAGAAGTCGCCTCGCGCCTGCGTGAGCGCCGTCTGGACCGCGGCGCCCTTGCCCTGGTTGTGCTCGTGCTCGAACAGCCGCACGCGGTCTCCCCACTCCCCCCCGCGCAGAATCTCACGGGTCCCGTCAGTGGAGCCGTCGTCGACGACGATCAGCTCGAAGTCGGCGGGCAACTCGGTCCGCAGGACCTCGGCGATCGCTTGCTCGACCCGCTCGCGCTCGTTGTAGACGGGCATCAGGATGGACAGCATGTGCGCGTGACTCCAGGTCGGCTGGGCGAGCGCCGCACGACCACGGGCCCGCGAGGAATTCGAGATCGTAGCGAACGCTCCCGTTTTCGGAGAGGATGCCGGCGTGGACTTCGCAGCGCAGGGGCTGCTCGACGGCCTCGGGGAAGATGAGCGCGCCGCGCGCGAGCAGCTCCTGAAACGCCTCGTGGACGACGGCTTCAGCCTCGAGCAGCTCCGGGCCGCGATCGCGGAGAACCGGCTCGCGCTGCTCCCCGTCGACCGCATTCTGGGGGGCAGCTACACCGCCGATGAGGTGGAGCAGCGCACCGGGCTGCCGGCGGCGCTGATGATCCGCATCCGGCGGCTGCTGGGGCTCCCCCAGGCTGAGCCCGAGGATCGGGTGTTCTCAGACCCGGACATCGAGGCGGCCCGCTCGGCGAAGCTGTTCCTCGACGCCGGCTTCGATGAGGAGCGGATCGTCGAGATCACGCGCGTGCTCGGCGAGGGCATGGGGCGGCTGTCGGCGACGGTCACCGCGGCCTTCGCCGAGACGTTCCTGAAGCCGGGCGACAGCGAGGCGCAGGTCGCGCACCGGTTCGCCTCGCTCACCGAGGAGCTCACGCCGGCGCTGACGCCGGTTCTGGTGGCGGGCTTTACCGCGCACCTGCGCGACAGCGTGGGGCGCGGCATGATCGGACGGGCTGAGCTCGAGGCGGGGGACGTGGCCTCCGGGCAGGAGATCGCGGTCTGCTTCGCCGACCTGGTCGGCTTCACGCGGCTGGGGGGTGAGGTCGAGCTGCGCGAGCTCGGCTCGGTCGCGGGAAGCCTGGCGCGGCTCGCATGGTCAGTCACCGAGCCAACGGTGCGGCTGATCAAGACGATCGGCGACGCGGCGATGTTCGTCAGTCCCGAAACCGGGCCGCTGGTCAAGGTGGCGCTGGCACTCGTGGAAGCGGTCGAGGAGGCCGAGCTGCCGAGCCTCCGCGCCGGCATCGCGATCGGTCCGGCGGTGATCAGAGCGGGTGACTACTACGGCAACTCGGTCAACCTGGCCAGCCGCGTGACCGGCGTCGCCCGCCCCGGGAGCGTGCTCTGCACCCAGGAGGTCCGTGACGCAGCGCCGGACGGGCTGCAGTGGTCCTCGGCCGGGCGCCACCGACTCAAGGGCGTCTCGGGTCCAGTGCCGCTGTACCGTGCCCGCGCTCTCGCGCCGTCGGACGAGCAGACCCCGGCTGCTAGGAAACCCCGTGGAGGTCGATCACGAAGACGAGCGCCGAGTTAGGCGGGATCTTCGGCGGGCTTCCCTTGGCACCGTAGCCGAGGCCCGATGGGATGATCAGCTCGCGGCGCCCGCCCACCCGCATCCCCGGGATCCCCTCCTGCCAGCCCTTGATCACGCCCGACAGCGGCAGCGAGACGGGCTTGCCCCCGGGGTCGTTCCACGAAGCGTCGAATTGCTTGCCACCCTTGTAGAGCACGCCGACGTATTGGACCGTCACGGTCGCGCCGGGGCTGGCCACCGGGCCGGTGCCCTTGATCAGATCCTTGACCACGAGCTTGGTCGGCGGCGGCCCGGACGGCGACACGACGTTCGGCTTGGTCCTCAGCGCCGCTGGCAGCGGCGTCGTGCTCGTGCTGGCGGAGCTGGTGGTGGTGCTAGAGCTCGTCGCGGGGACCGCGGCCGCCGCCGTGGCGCCGCCCGAAGGGGCCGCCTGCACCCCGGGAGCTGTAGAGCCGCCGCAGCCCTCCAGCGCCGCGGCGAGCCCGAGCATGGCCAACGTGGATGTGGTCACTCTGCGCATCGATGCCGCAGGGTAGCGAGACTGGTCAGCCGGCGATCCGCTCGAGTACCGATGCGTCGACGTCGAAGTTCGCGTCCACCGCGCTGACGTCGTCCGATTCTTCGAGTGAGTCGATCAGCTTCATCAGCCGTGCAGCATCCGCCTCTTCAACGGGGACGCGCGCTTTCGGACGCTGGACGACGTCCGCACTCTCAATCGCGATCCCGGCCGTCCGGAGTGCCTCGCGCACCGCGCCCAGGTCGGTGGGCTCGGTGACGATCTCATACACGTCGTCGTCGAGCACGATGTCCTGCGCCCCGGCGTCGATCGCGACGATCAGGTCATCCTCGTCGTAGCGGGAGGCGTCGACGA
>JBPCQU010000199.1:0-4052 GCA_050997795.1 Solirubrobacteraceae bacterium
AATAGGTGGAAGTCGCGCCCGGGTCCTGGTGGTCCTTGCTGCGCTCGCCCAGGTAGCTGGCCCGTCCCTTGCGGGCGACGAGCGGGATCGTCTCTCGCATCCCGCGCTCGGCGGCGCTCGCCGCCTCACGCAGCCCGCCTTCGAGGTCAGACGCCCCCTCGAGCGCCTCGACCGCCGGGATCAGCGCGTCCACCATCGTCTTGTCTCCCGGTTCCGCCTTCCCGAGGGCCCGGACCCCGTCGAGCCCTTTGCGCCACGCGCCCGCGTAGCTCTCGAGGTCGATCTCGTCCTGGTCGCCCAGCGCGGTCCCCATCTGGAGAAGCAGCGTCCCGTACAGGGGACCCGCCGCTCCGCCGACGTTGGAGATCAGCGCCGTCGCGACCGTCTTCAGCACCGCGCCGGCGTCCGGCTGCTCGGCCGCCTGCAGCTTCTCGAGCGCCTTGCCCATGCCGCGGGTCATGTTCGTCCCGTGGTCTCCGTCGCCGATCGCGGTGTCGAGCCGCACGAGCTCCTCGCGATGCTCGTCCATCGAGGCGGCAAAGCGGCTCATCCAGTCGAGCACGGTGTCGCGGCTGCCCGCCACGCTCAGGCGCCCCACCGCAGCCCGGGGGTGTCGACGGGGGCATCCCAGTAGCGGAGCATCTCGTCGTCGAGCTCGAGCAGCGTGATCGAGCAGCCCTGCATCTCGAGCGAGGTGATGTAGTTGCCGATCAGGTTGCGCTCGATCCGCAGACCGTGCTCGTTCAGCAGCCGCGCCACCTCGCCGTACATCACGTACAACTCGATCAAGGGCGTGCCGCCCATGCCGTTGACGAACGCGAGCACGCGATCGCCCGAGCTGAACGGGAGGTCCTCGACGATCGGTCCCACCAGTCGCTCGGCGACCTGCGAAGCGGGCCCGACTTTTTCACGGAAGCGTCCCGGCTCACCGTGGATGCCGATGCCGATCTCCACCTCGTCGTCGGCGAGCTCGAAGCTGGGCGTGCCGGAGCCGGGCGTCGTGCACGGTGTGAGCGCCATGCCCATCGAGCGTCCGCTCGCGTTGACCCGCCGGCCGAGCTCGGCCACGTCCTTCAGCGAGCGGCCGTCTTCGGCTGCTCCGCCGCAGATCTTCTCGAGCACGACCGTGATCCCGACTCCGCGGCGACCGGCGGTGTAGAGCGAGTCCTCGACGGCGACGTCATCGTTGGTCACGACCGATTCCACCTCGATCCCGTCGGACCTGGCGAGCTCCGCCGCCATGTCGAAGTTCATCACGTCGCCGGTGTAGTTCTTGACGATGTGCAGCACTCCGGCGCCGCCATCAACGGCCTGGGTGGCGGCCTGCATCTGGTCCGGAGTAGGCGAGGTGAACACCTCGCCCGGGCAGGCGGCGTCGAGCATGCCGCGCCCGACAAAGCCGCCGTGCATCGGCTCGTGGCCGGAGCCGCCACCGGAGATGAGGCCGACCTTGCCCTTCACCGGGGCGTCGACGCGCACGACGTAGGCCGGGTCGTAGCTGACTCGCAGCCGGTCGGAGTGGGCGGCCTCCAAACCGTGCAGTGACTCGACCACAACGTCGTCGGGCGCATTGATGAGCTTCTTCATGGCCGCCCCCCTAAAGGCGAGGATGGAGAGGACTGAAACACCCGCGCAAGCTCCCACTAGCTATAGTTTTCGCGACAATATCGAAAACAGTGCGACAATGTCAAACATCGTTCAAGCGAATGGATGGACGGTTGGCGCACCCGGGGCTGAGCGCGCTGTGGGCTGCGCGCCCGGGGGCTGAGCGCGATGCCAGGACGTATCCAATCGATCGAGCGCGCAGCCGCGATCTTGCAGTTGCTGTCGGGGCGGTCGCGCCGGCTCGGGGTCGCCGAGCTCGCGGGTGAGCTGGGGCTCCCCAAGGGCACGGTGTACGGGATCCTGCGCACGCTCCAGCACGTGGGCTTCGTCGAGCAGGACAGCGATTCAGGTAAATACCAGCTCGGAGCGGGCGTGCTTCACCTGGGCTCGAGCTACCTCGACGGCAACGAGCTGCGCACCCGCGCGCTCAACTGGGCCGACGCCCTGGCCACCCAGAGCGGCGAGAGCGTGCGCATCGGCACGCTGCACGACAACCAGGTGCTGATCGTCCACCACGTTTTTCGCCCCGACGACAGCCGTCAGCTACTCGAGGTCGGCAGCCTGGTGCCCTCGCACGCCAGCGCGCTGGGCAAGGCGCTGCTCGCCCACCACCGCTACCTCGCCACCGAGCTCGCGGCGCAGCCGCTGGCCAGCTACACGCCGGCGACCGTCACCGACGTCTACCGGATGCAGCAGGAGCTCGACGAGATTGCGCAGCGCGGATGGGCGAGCGAGGTCGGAGAGCTGTACAACGGCATCGCCTCGATCGCCGCGCCGATCGCGGACCGCCGCCGGATCACGGTCGGCGCGATGGGGATCACCGGACCGATCGCACGGCTGTGCGAGGACCAGCACCCGCGAGCGGTGCTGATTGGATACGTGATGGAGTGCGCCCGGGCGGCGTCCCGGGAGCTCGGGGCGGTTCCGTGGTAGGAATAGCCCAAGCATGAGCGAGCGCTTCGTAGCCTCGATCGATCAGGGAACGGCGTCGTCGAGGTGTCTGGTCTTCGACCACCGGGCGCGGATCGTCGCCGTGGCGCAGAAGGAGCACCACCACCATTTCCCCCGGCCGGGGTGGGTCGAGCACGACCCGCAGGAGATCTGGCGCAATGTCCTCGAGGTCGTGCGCAAGGCGCTGGCCGTGGCCGACCTCGATCCGGGCGACCTTCAGGCGCTCGGGATCGCCAACCAGCGCGAGACGACGGTGCTCTGGGACCGCCGGACCGGCGTCCCGGTCCACAACGCGATCAACTGGCAGGACACCCGCACCGACAGGCTGGTCAACGAGCTCGCGCGCGAGTTCGGGCAGGACCGCTTTCGCGCCAAGACCGGCCTCCCCGTATCCACGTACTTCTCGGGCCCCAAGGTGCGCTGGCTGCTGGATCAGATTCCCGGGCTGCGCGACCGCGCCGAACAGGGCGAGGTGCTGTTCGGCACGATCGACTCCTGGCTGATCTGGAACCTGTGCGGCCGTCACGTCACTGACGTGACGAATGCGAGCCGGACGCTCCTGATGAACCTCGAGACCCTGAACTGGGACCAGGAGCTGCTCGACGTGGTGGGGGTTCCCCGGACGATGCTGCCCGAGATCTTGCCCTCCTCCCAGGTCTACGGCGAGGCGCGGTCCCCGCTCGCCGGGGTGCCGGTCGCTGCGGCGCTGGGCGACCAGCACGCCGCGTTGCTCGGCCAGACCTGCTTTGCCCCCGGCGAAGCGAAGTGCACGTACGGAACCGGCAGTTTCCTGGTCCTCAACACCGGCGAGCAACCGGTGACTTCGAACAGCGGGCTGCTGACCACGCTCGGCTATCAGCTCGGGTCGGCCAAGCCCGCCTACGCGCTCGAGGGACCGATCGCGATCACCGGCGCGCTCGTGCAGTGGTTCCGGGACAACCTCGGGCTGATCGGCTCAGCGCCGGAGATCGAGACGCTCGCGCTGACCGTCGCCGACAGCGGCGGCTGCTACTTCGTGCCGGCGTTCTCGGGCCTGTTCGCACCGCATTGGCGCAGCGACGCCCGCGGCGTGATCTCGGGGCTGACGGGCTACATCAACAAGGGGCACCTGGCCCGGGCGGTGCTCGAGGCCACCGCGTGGCAGACGCGGGAGGTGGTGGAGGCGATGAACGCCGACTACGGCCAGGAGCTCGTCGGCCTGCGAGTCGACGGCGGCATGACGGCGAACAACCTGCTGATGCAGTTCCTCGCCGACGTGCTCGACGTCCCGGTGGTGCGGCCGATAGTCGCCGAGACGGTGTCGCTCGGCGCCGCCTACGCCGCCGGACTGGCGGTCGGGTTCTGGCCCGACCTCGACAGCCTGAAGCGGAACTGGCACAAGGCGGCGGAGTGGCTGCCGGCGATGGAGCCGGCGGTGCGCGAGAAGGGCTTTCGGAAGTGGAAGAAGGCCGTCGCGCGCACCGTCGATTGGGTCGACGACGACGACTGAGGCGCGG
>JBPCQU010000256.1:0-10245 GCA_050997795.1 Solirubrobacteraceae bacterium
CTGTATAGACGTGCCATGGCGGCACCCGATCGAGCTTACGCGTTTGCCAAGGCCCGCATTCTGGACGGTCGCTTCGCCGGCGGGGCGCTGATCACCGAGGGCAACGTGGCCGCCGCTCTCGGCGTCAGTCGTACGCCCGTCCGGGAGGCGTTCTCCCGGCTTGAATCGGAGGGACTGCTGAGGGTCTACCCCAAGCGCGGCGCTCTCGTGGTACCGGTTTCGGCCGCCGAGGTGGAGAGCGTCATGGAGACGCGTGTGCTGGTCGAGCAGTTTGCCGTCGAGAAGGTCATCCGCTTGGAGACCGAAATGGGCTCAGGCCCGGCGGACGCGATCGGCAGGCAGGAGCGGTTCGTCGAGCGCGACGACCCCCGCGGGTTCGTCGAGGCCGACCACGAGTTTCACCGCCTGTTCGTGGCCGCGGCGGACAACATCATCCTGCTCCAGCTCCACGACTCGATGCGCGACCGCCAGAGCCGCATGGGGCTGACCGCACTCGCCCGCGACGATGCCCGCACGCCCCAGGTTCTCGACGAGCACCGAGCCCTGGCTGAGGCGGTGCAGGCGCGAAATGCCGAGGTAGCGCGGACGATCGTCCAGACGCACCTTCACGCCACGCTCGCGCTGTTGCGCGACGTGTCCTCGTCCGTCGGTGGGCGCCGCCATGGGAGCCGAGCCCGTACACGGGGATCGGGATGACAGCGACCCGCAGCGTCGTGCGCGACAGCGGCCGCCGCGCGGCGGAATGAGCGAGCTGCCGACCGACGAGCTTCTGCGGCGGGTCGGCCGCGCCGCGCGGGAGCACTGGCCCGAGGCCCGCGTCTCAGAGCTCGAGCCACTTCACGGCGGCATCTCCAGCCTGACCTTCTCGGCCACGCTCGCCGACGGGCGCGATGCGAGACGGCCGGTGGTGATCAAGGTCGCGCCGCCGGGCCTGGAGCCGGTGCGAAACCGAGACGTCTTGCGCCAGTCCCGAGTGATGCGCGCGCTGGCCTCGTCGTCCGGGGTGCGTGTCCCCGAGGTGCTGCTCGAGGACCCGGGCTCGCCGCCCGAGTGCCCGCCGCTGTTCGTGATGGAGTTCGTGGTTGGTGAATCGTATGAGCCCAGGTGGGACTCATCGCCGTCGCCGCCGGCGCCGGCCGTGGTCGTGGCCCGCGCCCTGGCCGCCGCCTCGATGCTCGCGCGCCTGCACCGGCCGGCGCCCCAGCGCGTCGGACTGGCGGCCGAGCCGGCGCTGTCGCTCGCCCAGGAGCTCGAGCGCTGGGCGCGGCTGTTCGCCACCGCCGGGCACGATCTGCGCGGCGACGAGGAGGAGCTGCACCGGGCGCTCGAAGCCGGCATCCCCGCGGCGGTGGAGCCGAGAATCCTGCACGGTGACTACCGCTTGGGCAACATGCAGTTCGAGGGCGAGCGGCTGGCCGCGATCATCGACTGGGAGATCTGGTCGGTCGGCGATCCCCGCACCGACCTGGCGTGGCTGCTGATGTTCTCCGATCCCGCGCTTCAACGGCTGCAGCGGCGCGACGGCGCCAACCAGACGGCAGCCGACGCGATGCCCGCTCACGACCGGCTGCTGGCCGAGTACGCGTCTGCCGGGGGGATCGAGGCCCACGACCTGGCCTGGTTTCAGGCCTTTGTGCAATACAAGCTGGCCTCGACGATGTCGGTGCTGGCCAAGCGCAACCGTCGGCTGGCGGACCCCGACCCGGGGCTCGAGCTCGTCGCGGCCACGCTGCCGAGGGCGATCGAGCGGGGCCTGGAGCTCAGCGCGGCTTCGAGCCGCTGAAGCCAAACAGCTTGGCGGCGATCCGGCGCAGCTGCAGCTCGTCGGAGCCCTCGGTGATCCGATAGCGGCGGTGGTGGCGGTAGATGTACTCAAACGGCATCTGCCGCGTGTAGCCCAGGCCGCCGTGGACCTGCATCGCGCGGTCGGCGGCTTCACAGGCGAGCCGGTTGGCGCGGTAGTTGACCATCGACACCTTGTCGCTGACGCTCATCTTCGCGCCCACCGGCGCGCCGCCGGCCTGGTCCATCTCCCACGCCGTCCGGTACAGCGTGTTGCGCACCAGCTCGGCCTCGGTGTGGAGCTCGACGAGCTGCCACTGCACCCCCTGGTACTGGGCCAGGGGCTGACCGAAGATCACCCGCTCGGTGGCGTATCTGACGCTCTGGTCGATGCAGAACTGCGCCGCCCCGAGCGACGAGGCGGCCTGGCGGATCCGGTTCTCGTGCACGAACAGCTGCGCGCAGTCCAGGCCGCGGTCGAGCTCGCCCAGCAGCGCTCCGTCGGGAACCTGTACGCCGTCGAGCAAGAGCTCGCCGTGGTCGGTGGGCATGTTCAGGCACCAGTGGTAGTAGGGCACGTCGAGCCCCGGCGTGTCGACCGGCACGACGAAGGCGCTGATGCCCTGGGCCTTGCCGTCCTCGCCCGAGGTGCGGGCGAACACCACCACCGCGTCGGCGACATCGATTCCCGTGATGAAGCGCTTGACCCCGCTCAGGGCCCACCCGTCGTCGACCCGCCGAGCCCGGGTCTCGAGCCAAGTCGCGTCGCTGCCGTGACACGGTTCGGTCAGCGCAAACGCGAGCGCGAGCTCGCCATCGGCCAGCGGCCGCAGGTAGCGCCGCTTCTGCTCCTCGGTGCCGTACTGGTGAAGGACCGCCACGAGCGGCTCGTTGGCGACCACGGAGGCCTCATGTGAAAGCTCGGCGTGTAGCCCCGGCCCGCGGTGGGCGAGGTGCTCACGGATCACCGCCATCGCCAGGTTGGATCCATCAGCGCCGCCCAGCTCGGCGGGAAACGGGTACTTGTAGAAGCCCGCGTCAATCGCCAGCCGGCGCGCCCGGGCCAGCAGCTCGCTCCAGCGTTCGGTCGGGATCCCGCCGCGCTGGGTGTCGGTGCGCGCGAACTCTCGGCGGTGGTCAAACAGCTCCGGGTTGGCGGCCTGCAGCGGTACCAACTCGCGGTCGATGAACTCATCCAGCGATGCGAGCAGCTCGCGTACGTCCTCGGGGATCGACCACTCCACTGCCAATCCCGCCCGTCAGGCGTCGGCCGGGATCAGGATGCCGCGGCCTGGCAACCGCCCGCCGTCTAGATCAGCCATCGCGTCGTTGATCGCATCGAGCGGGTAAGTGCTCGTGTGCAGGCTGACCTGCCCCTGCGCCGTCAGCGTCATCAGCTCCTGAAGGTCCGCGTAGGTCCCAACGAGGTTTCCGATGAAGCTGATCTCTCGAGAAATCACGTCGATCGTCGGGATGTCGATGTTCTCGCCGTAGCCGATCACGTAGTAGAAGCCGCCGTCGCGGACCATCGCGATGCCGTCCTCGATCGCTCCCTTCTCGCCGACGAAGTCGATGATCGCCTCGGCGCCAAGCCCGTCGGTCATCTCCTTGACCGTGTCGACGTGGTTGCCGTCCACCTTCACGGTGTGGTCAGCCCCCATCTCGCCCGCCAGCGCGAGCGCCGGCTCGGAGGGATCGATCACGATCACCTCGGCCGGGGTCATAGCCTTCAGGCACTGGATCCCGATGTGGCCCAGGCCGCCGGCGCCGATCACCACCGCGCGGGTCCCGGCGGTCAGGATTCCGATCGCCTTCTTGACCGCGTGGATCGCGGTCAGCCCGGCGTCGGCCAGCGCCGCGATGTCCTTGGGCTCGAGACCGGTGTCGAGCTTGACCACCGAGCGGGCCGAGGTCTTCAGCAGGTCGGCGAAGCCGCCGTCGCGGTCGATACCGGGGAAGGAGCCGTTCAGACAATGCATGTCGTCCCCGACGCGGCACGGCAGGCAGAAGCCGCAAGAGATGAACGGGTGCACGATCACCGTGTCCCCCACCTCGACGTTGGTGACCCCGGAGCCGATCTCGTGGATCCAACCGGCGTTCTCGTGGCCGGGCGTGTACGGGAGCACGACCTGTGACTTCTCGGCCCACTGCCCCTCCTGGATGTGGAGGTCGGTCCGGCACAGCCCGGCGGCGCCGATCCGCACGATCACGTCGAAAGGTCCATCGATCTTCGGCTCGTCGATGCGGTCGAGCTTCAGCGCCTCGTGGTAGGCGTGCAGCCTGGCGGCGTTCATCTCACAACCTCCTCGGGATCGCGTTCAAGATCGTGGCGGACCGCCAGCAGCGAACGGCAGATGCCACCGTTGGCCTCGAGGCTCGTACGGACGAGCCTTCCCATCCGCAGCCACCGTTGCAGCTGCTCGGCGATCAGCGGCTCGCCGCCCGCCAGCACGAACGCGGGCGAGTCTGGCTCGATGGCCAGTCCGAGCGCAGCCCGCAGCTCGAGGCCGCGCCGGACCTCGGGGCTGTCGGGCAGGTCACTAACGCGCAGCGCCACCACCTGCTGAGCACCGGCGCCGGCGGCCAGCAGGGATTCGCACACCATTGACTGGCGCGCAATCAGGGCCTTGCGCGCGAACAGCCCCCGCAGGGCCTCCAGGTCATCATCCTCGGTCTCGCCGGGAAACGCTCCCGTGAACCCCTCCCCGCGGGCAAGGGCGGCGTTGATCTCGTCACCGGTGTAGTGATCCTCCAAGCGCACCGACACCCGACGCACTCCCGGGAGCCGACGCACGGCATCGCGCGCGTCGGCGGCCATCAGGAAGGCGAAGTTGGGCGCGCACTGCGGCGTCGGCAGCCGCAGGCCGATCTCGACGTCGCCGTCGTGGTTGATCTCAACCGAGCTGACGAACCGAAGCGATGTGATCGGCTCGTCGAGCTCGGGATCGATCACCCGGTCCAGCGCTTCGAGAACGCGCTCGCGGATCCGGCTGCTCATGCCGACTCGACCAGCTCCGCGTCCTCCTTCGCGCCCGGAGTTCCCGCCTCGTCGGGCAGACGGAGCTCCTTCGGGACCTCGATCCCGTACAGCTTGGCGGCGTTGAGTCCGAGGATCTTCCGCCTGGTCGCGTCGGTCACGCGCGGGTAGTCGGAGTACTCGTCATCGGGGTAGTCCCAGCCGAGCAACCCTTCGATCTGCCACTTCGGCTCCCAGATCGCGTAGTCCGAGCCAAACAGCATCTTGTCCTCGCCGACCCAGAACAGCAGCTCGCCCATCACCTTGGCGAAGAAACGCGGGCGTGCGTGCATCAGGCCTCCGATCACCACCGACAGGCCGGCGTAGACGTTGGCCTCCTGGGTGGCCATGAAGCAGAAATCCTCGATCCGCGGCAGCCCGACGTGCTCGATGATGAAGTTGAGCTCGGTGTTGCTGGTCGCGGCGATGTCCACGTCCTTGGGATCGAACGCGTCCTTGTCAAGCGGCCAGATCGTCGGCCCCTTGTGGACGTGAAGGTTCTTGATCCCGAGCTCCTTGCACTTCTCGAAGAACGGCTTGCACGCCTCGTCGGACAGCGCCCAGCCCCGGGAGCCGTTGTACCACTCCGCGGTGTAGAGCTTGACGCCTTGCAGGTTGTAGCGCTTGGCGTCCTCCTCGAGCTGCTTCAGGCCGGCATCGCCCTCGCGCGGATCCCAGCGCCCGTTGACGATCAGCTTGCCGGAGTGCTTCTCCGCCAGCTCGGCGTTCACCTCGGCGGTGTTGAATCCGGTCGTGTACCACTCCTTCAGGTAAGTCGACTGGAAGATCCCGACGTCGACACCGCCGTTCTCGAACACGTCGGAGACGAAGTCCTCCTCGGAGTACTTCTGGAACTTCTCGATCGGCCAATGCGTCGCATCGGGGCAGAGGCCCTGGTACGCGTGGAAGCACTCGATCCAGCCCTTGGCGTACTCCTCCTGCCCCTTGACCCAGTTCGCGGGACTCGCATCCCAGAAGTGGATGTGACCGTCGACGATGAAGTACTTCTCGCCGTTGTACTCGTACATGTCTCCCTCCTACCTCTCGCGGTAGAAGCAAATGTACTCCGCCGCATCCCACGCCCTGGTCGCGGCGGACGCGTCCGGGCGCAAGGCTGATCTGCCGGCGTCCCGAGCGCGAATAGGCCTAGACGGGCCTCGCGACCGCGAGGCCCGAGAATGACCCCGATGCTGCTTCGGTCAACCGCCAACCGCACTGCACGCGAGCCGCGCCGCTACGAGCTGCTCGACCTGATGCTCGAGCGCGGCGCGATCCCCGACGCCGTCCTGCGGGCCGGCTCTCTCTACGGGGCCTGGGCACGCGAGCGGCGCGAGTCTCGCGGGGGCGTGGTCGGACAGCAGCAGCGGCTGCGAGCGCTGCTTGAGCGGATGTCCTCGGGGCCGATCGCCGAGGTCCCTGAGAAGGCCAACGAGCAGCACTACGAGCTGCCGGCCGAGTTCCTCGGGTTGATCCTGGGCCCGCGGCGAAAGTACTCGGGCTGCTTGTGGACGAATGCGAGCGACACCTTGGCGCAGGCCGAGGAGGCGATGCTGGCGCTGTCGTGCGAGCGAGCGCAGGTGGCCGACGGGATGCGGATCCTCGACCTCGGCTGCGGCTGGGGCTCGCTGTCACTGTGGCTCGCCGAGCGCTATCCGGCGGCGATGATCACGGCGGTGTCCAACTCCCGCGGCCAGCGCGACTGGATAGAAGCCGAAAGCGACCGCCGCGGGCTGTCAAATCTCGAGGTGGTCACCGCCGACGTGAACCACTTCGAGCCCGGCGCCCGATTTGACCGCGTGATGTCGATCGAGATGTTCGAGCACATACGCAACTGGCGCGAGCTGCTGCGGCGGGTCAGCACCTGGCTCGACGACGGCGGCAAGGCGTTCGTGCACGTCTTCAGCCATCGAACGCTGCCCTACCTGTTCGAGGGGACGTGGGCGGCCGAGCGCTTCTTTACCGCCGGGTTGATGCCCAGCCACGAGCTGCTGGCCCACTTCCAGGCTGACCTGACGCTGGCCGACTCGTGGATCGTCCCCGGCACCCACTACGGCCGCACGCTGCGGGCGTGGCGGCAACGGCTCGACGCAAACCGGGAGCAGGCGCTGGAGCTGCTGCGCGCGGGCGGACGCTCAGAGCGCGAGGCACGGACGCTGCTCGGCGGCTGGCGGCTGTTCTTGATCTCGACCGAGGTCATCTGGCGCTATCGGCGCGGCAACCGCTGGCTGGTCAGTCACTACCTGCTGGAAGGCGCCCGCGCGGCGGCAGCGGCAGAAAGCCCGACGTGCGCTCGACGTAGTCGGCGTACTGCGGCCGGCGCCGCGCCATGTCACGCTCGAGCAGCGCCTTGCCGGAGACGCGGATCAACAGGATGCTCATCACGAGCGGCCCGATCGCCGTCCACCAGCTCCCGCCGGCGGTCAGAGCGATCAGCCAAAGGCCCCACCAGACGCAGAAGTCCCCGAAGTAATTCGGGTGGCGCGTGTAGCGCCACAGTCCGCGATCCATCACCTTGCCCTTGCTCTCGGGATCGGCCTTGAATCGCGTCAGCTGCTCGTCGCCGATCGCCTCGAACGCGAGGCCGAGGGCGAACAGCAGCAGGCCGGGGATCACCGCCGCCGTGAGCGAGCCGTGTCGCTGCGCCGACACCTGGAGCGGGAGCGACACGATCAGCACCAGCAGGCCCTGGAGGCCGAAGATCGACCACAGGCTCCAGACAACGAACTTGTCGCCCTTTCGTTCGCGCATCTCGGCGTAGCGGCGGTCCTCCTCGCGGTCGCCGAGCTTGCGCCTGAGAAGGTGGAGCCCGAGCCGCAGTCCCCAGGCCGCCGTCAGCGCGAACAGGAGCCAGCGGCGCGAGGCGCCGCCCTCACCCGCGAGCGCGGCCACCAGCGCCACCAGCACGAACGCCGGGCCCCAGGCCGGATCGACGATCGAGACGTCGCGGGCGGGAATGCTGATCAGCCACAGGCCGACCATCAGGACGGCGACCGCGGCGGCCGCATATCCAGTCACCGCGCCCGGGGCGCTGAAGACGGTCGCGACCGCGGTCATGAAAGGATCGGGACGGCCGTCATGAGAGGCGTCGCCGTCTGCTCAGCGGCGCAGCGCCAGCTCGATCGCCGCGACGATCTTCGGATCCTCGGGCGTGACCTTGGTCGGCCAGCGCTCGAGGAACCTCCCGTCGGAACCGACGAGGTACTTGGTGAAGTTCCACACCGGGGGCCCCGAACCGGGCTGGCGCGCAAGGTCGCTCCACAGCGGCGAGGGCTGGGCGCGGACCGAGGTGCGTTTGGTGAGCGGGAAGCTGACGCCGTAGTTCGTCTGGCAGAAGGCGCCGATCTCCTCGGCGTCATCGAACTCCTGGTCGGCGAAGTCGGCCGACGGCGAGCCGAGCACCTGCAGGCCACGGTCGCCATAACGTTCGTACAGCGCCTGCAGACCTTCGTACTGGGGCGTGTAGCCGCACTTGCTCGCCGTGTTGACGATCAGGGTCGGCTTTCCGCGCAGCGAGGCGAAGTCGAGCTCGCCGCCGTCCAGCAGCTTCACCTGGTGCTCGTAGATGTCGGTCGGCTGATCCAGCTTGGAGGTGCGGCGCACGTACATGCGCAGCGTGGAGAGAACGCTCATGCCCTAAGTACGCCTCACCGCTCGGAATGGTTCACCACGCGCGCCAGTCCACCGATCCCGTAGGCGGCGCCGCCTAGGCCGAGCAGGCGCCTGAACCAGTTGGCGCCATCGGTCACTTCCCGGTAGGCCCAGACGAGCAGCGCGAGGTCGGAGACCACCCGGACGGCACGAGCCGCGTCGCCATTGGCGCTCCGGGCGACCGCGCCGGCGGCCATCGCCGCCAGCAGCGGGGGATTCGGGAACTGTGCGATCGGGAACCGGCGAGGCATCGGCGAGGGTCAGCTTGACAGCTCGGGCTGCTCGACCTCGCGGGCCAGCTCGGCGTGGCTGCTGTCACCGGCGGGCAGACGCCGCGCGGTGAGCCCGGGGCCCTCACTGCGGATCCGCTCGCCGTGCCCCTCGTGGGCCAGTCCGAGCTCGGTGAACTCCTTCATCCGGCGATTGGTGCTGTCCAAGAACAGGGCCCGCTCGTGGCCGCGCAGCAACCAGAAACCGAGCCGGATCACCGGGTTGGGGATCGGCGCCGGACGCGACACGGAGTGGACGTGGAACTCCACCTCGCCCGAGCGCAGCCACTTCCAAACCTCCCAATTCATCTGGCCCCTCTCCACGTGCCCCTCGAGCGTTCGGTACTCCCAGCCGAACACACGCACCTCACGCCCGTCGATCTTCCGGGTCTGGTCATAGACCTCGCCGACGCGCACGCCGACGTACACGCTCAAGAGACCGAGCCCGCGCAGCTCGAGCAGCATGTCGCGGCCCGCCAGGGGCAGATCCGGGTCATAGAAGGCCCTGACCATCGAGGGGTCCGCGAACTTGTAGCCGCGGATCAGCCGGCAGGCGATCTCAAAGCTTCCGTCCCTGACCGGGTCGCCCGGAGGCTCGCCGGGCAGCGGCTGGTGGCGGTCATCGACGTGCCATCCGCTCGGCGGAGCGTCGAGGTCCAGCGCGGCGACGTCATAGTTGACCGCCTTTTCCGAGAGCCCCGCCAGCCGGCGCCGGATCCGCGGTGACGGGCTCACGCGGTTGACTTGGTTTCGACGCGGCGAGTGTCGATCTCGACCCCGCCGGTCATGCGCCCGCCCGACAGCGAAACCACCCCCTCCAGAAACGAGATCCACATGTGCAGCTGGATCTCCTTGGCCATGCGGGCGTGGTGATAGAGCAGGTTCGACAGCCGATCGGCGCTCCTGGTCCACGATTCGATCTCGAACAGGATCAGTCCATCCTGGCTGACGCGAAACTCGATCTGTCCCGCCTCCAGGTGGCCCGCCAGCGTGGCCAGCCGGAACGACCGCTGACCGCAGTCGACCACGCGGACCGGCCCGTCCCACGGTCCCGGCATGCGGACCACGAACTCGTCGTCGACGGCCAGTGTGCCGGGTTGGCCGAGCACCTTCTCAAAGCGAGCGAACTTCGTCGGCGCGGCCTGATTGAGGTCACTCGAGAGGCGGCCGAACAGGTCCCCGGGCGAGAGCTCGCTGTCTCTGATCCGGGTCCGGTAGCGGCGGTGAAACAGCGGCCCGTGACCGTCGGGAGGACCGATCACCTCCGAAGCGTCGACGCCGTCGGGCAACGGTGGTGGCTGGTGATCGTCGGCTGAGGGCTCGAGAACCTCGCGGCGGTGAAGCGGCGTGGAGCGCCACATGTAGTCCCACGAGGTCAGCGTCACCCCCACGGGCCAGGTCATCGCGATCAGCCAGCGGCGGGTCGGCTTCGGTCGTTGCGGCATAGCCAGCGAGGCTACACAGCGCCGAGGGGCGGGCCGCTAGGATCGGCCTATGCTGACCAAGCGCCTCCACCGCGCCGGCCTGCGG